>NZ_JBEZDN010000013.1:0-106384 GCF_040648315.1 Pseudonocardia sp. NPDC049154 | reverse complement strand
GTGTGCGAGGGCGGTAACGGCGCCCTCGCACACGCCTCGTTCAGCATCCGGTCACCAGGGACCGGAGTGTCAGCCGTTCGCGTTCACCTGCGTGATGTTGCAGGTGACGTAGCAGTTGTTGAAGTTCGCCTGGTAGTTGACGTCCTCCCAGTCGTAGTACAGGCCGGTGGCCTGACCCTCCGGCAACTGCTGCAGCGCGTCGATGTCCGTCGTGTGCACGTGCTTCACCTCCTCTCGATCTCGTCCCCGCTCCGGCGGCGACGGGTGCGCGTCACGCCTCGTTGATCTGCGTGACACCGCAGGTGTAGTAGCAGGCGTTGATGTTCACCTGGATGATGATGTCGTGGACGAAGTCGCCACAGAGCGCCGTCGGCGTGCTCTCCGGCAACGTCTCCAGAGCCACGACCTCCCGGGTCACCTCCACCCGTTCACCCCCTCTCACCGTCGGGACGGGTCTCGCCGCGGTCGCGGCAAGTTCTCGGGCCGGGAGCGGCGGCCAGGAAGGCCAGCACGGTCCGCGGCAGATCGGGCGCGGCGGCGTCGTCCAGCACGCCGTGCCCCGCGCCGGGGTACTCGAGGTGGCACGGCTCGGAGCCGGCGGCGCGCAGCGCGTCGCGGACGGCGCGCACCTGGGAGACGGGGACCACGTCGTCCGCGGTGCCGTGGGCGAGCAGGACGCGGGCGGTGACCGCCGGGGCGAACCGCGTCACGTCGCGCTCACCGAGCTCGTCCTCGACCGGCGCCAGGCCGTCCAGCCGGTCGATCATCGCCCGGACCGCCGCCCCGGCCTCCGGGTACAGTCGCCGCGCCGAGGCGAACGGCGCCACCGCGACGACGTGCGACCACAGACCGGGCTCGACCCCGGCCGCCAGCAGCGCGAGGAAGGCTCCGTAGCTCGCGCCGAGCAGCCGCAGCGGCGCCCCCGTCGGCTCGGCGAGGTCGCGCGCGAGGGCGAGCAGGTCGGCCAGGTCCGGGCCACCCCAGGCGCCCCGGCCGGTGTGCTCGTCGCGCGGGCCGGGGCCCGTCCCGCCGCGCAGGTTCGGCGCGACGACGAGCAGCCCGGCGGCGGCGAGCTCATGCATCAGCGGGTCGTAGGACAGCCGCCACGCCCCGATCGGGCCGCCATGGAGCGCGAGCAGCACCGCGTGCGCGGTGTCCCGGTCCCCGTGGACCACCGCCTCGATCGGGCCCGCCGGTCCGTGGAGGACCGCGTGTTCCACCGGCCTCGGGGGCACCCGTAGATCGCCGTCATCGGGGTGCAGGACGAACCGGCCGCTCGTCGGCGGTGTCAGCTCGGCCAGCCCCGGCGGCGAGGCCGGCCCGGTGAACGGGAACCGGAGGGCGTCCTCGCCCCAGTGCGCCGAGCCGCCGATCACGCCGGGCGGCACCGGGACGGGCACGAGCTCGTCGGTGCCCGGGTGGTAGATCGCGAGGTGGGACCGGCAGGGCTCGTCGAGCTGCAGGAGCACCCGCCGCCCGCGGGGGTCCGGGGCGAGCGGCCACACGCGGCACTCGTCCGTGCTGCGCAGGACCTCGGGGAAGGTGAGCGGGCCACGCCCGTGGTCGGCGGCCCAGCCCAGCCGGTCCGCGCCGTGCCCGACCACCAGCAGCCCCGTCTCCGGCGCACAGAGCAGCGGGCGCACGCCGTCGTCCGGGCGGTCCGACAGCGGGCGGGTCGTGCCGTCGGTCGTGTCGATCACCAGCGGTCGCATCCGTCCTCCGGAGAGGCACCCGACGGCCAGCGCGCGGCCCGCGGTGTCCAGCCACGCCGTGCTCGGCACCAGGCCGGGCACCCGGCCCACCTCGACCGGCCCGTCGAGGCCGATCCGCCACAGCCGGGACGTCCCGTCCCGCTCGGTGCTCAGCCCCCAGCCCGCTGCTCCCCCGGCGGCCGGCGGGGCGACCAGCCGGAAGCCCTGGGCGTCGACCTCCCCGAGCCGCCGGCTCGTGCCGTCCGGGGCGACCAGCGTGAGGTGGTGGCGGCCCTCGATCGGCCGGGTGACCAGCAGGCTCCCGTCGTCGAGCGGGACGGGCTGGGTCCAGCGCGTCCCGGACCGCTCACCGGGCACCAGCCGTGGTCGGGCCGGGTCGAACGACCACGCCTCCACCCGGTACCGGCCGCCGTTCCCCGCGAGGCAGGCGCCGTGGCGGCCGGACGGGGAGAACCGGAAGCCGAGGCGGTCCGGGGGTCGGGGCGGCGGCGTCGCCGAGGCTGCCGGCTCTGCCGGGACCGGCCGGTCGACGACCTCGTCGACCATCCAGGCGCGGGGGCCTCCGTGCTCGAGCCGGACCAGGAAGCGGAGTACCCCGGCCAGCCCGGTGCCGGCGTCGGCGACCACGTCCCGGCCGGTCTCGTCGGCGACGAGCAGCCGGCCGTCGCGCCGGCAGTGCCGCAGCGCCGCCGCCTCGGCGAGGTCCTCCGCCCAATCCCGGAGGGCGGGTTCGTCGAGCAGCGCGGCGGCGTCGAGCAGGAACTCGCCGTCGCCGGCCAGGCCGTGGCAGGCCGAGGGCAGCGAGCCCCAGCGGGCCCGGTGCACGGCGACCGCGGCGGCCCGCGCGCACTCGGCGTGGCGCTCGTTCCCCGAGCACCGCCAGGCCCGCAGCAGGAAGCTGCCGATCCCCGACGACCCGTTGCACCAGTGCGCCCAGCGTTCCCGCCCACCGGGGCCGGCGGGCCACCACGCGGCCCCGTCCTCGACGGCGGCCGCCTCGCAGAGGGTGTCGGCCGCCGCCAGGGCGAGCTCCGTGGCTCGGCCGTCGCCCGTCGCGGCGCCGGCCGCCAGCAGGGCGTACCCGACGCCGGCGGCGCCGTGGGCGAAGCCGTAGTGCCGAACCCCGGCCAGCTCGGAGGCCAGGTCGCCCGGCACGGGCCACAGGACCTGCCCGTCGATCCGCTCGGCCGCGGCGACCAGCGAGTCGACGTAGCGGCGGGTCCGAGGGCGGAGCTCCTCGGCGCCCGTGGCCGACCACAGGTGCAGCGCGGCCAGCAGTGCCCCCGCGACCCCGTGGGTCACGTCGGGGCTGACCGGGTGGGCCTGCGGGATCTCGAGCGCGGTCCGCACACCCTCGTCGACCAGCGCGGTGTCCCCCAGGACGGCGCCGGCGTCGTGCAGCGCCCAGGCGGTCCCGGACCTGCCGAAGTACAGCCCGGGCAGCCGTCGGGGTTCCGCGGCTGCCCGCCGGCGCAGCCACTCGGCAGCCGCGGTCACCGCGTCGCGGAGCTCGTCCGGCCGCTCGGACGCACGCGCGAGGAGCGCGGCGGTGAGGGTGTCGAGCACGCCTGCGGCGCCGTGCTGCACCGCGGCCGGGTCGAACGCCGCGCCCCGGCCGGCCGGCCAGAGGCGGTCGGGGCGGTCCGGCGTCATCGTCGCGAGCAGGTGCGCGACGCCGTCGCGCACGAGCCGGGCGCGGTCCGGGGCCGGACGGGCCGACGCGGGGACGAGCGGAGCGGAGGGCCGGAGCAGGTGCAGCACCGTCGCCAGCGGGGCCCGGTCCCGCGGGTCGTCGGTCAGGAGCGCGGCGATCGCCGGCCGCAGGGCGCGGGCGGCCTCGTAGTCGCGAGCGACGGCATCGAGCCAGGCGAGCAGGCGCGGCCGAACCGGCGTGGCGCCGGGCGGGCGGTCGGCGGGCAGCACCGGGTCGCTGCCGGTGGCGAGCAGGAAGAACAGACAGCCCAGCGCGTACCGGTCCTCGGCGAGGGTGGCGGCCGGGTCGGGACCCGGCCCGTCGTGCTCCGGTGCGCGGTAGCCGGGCGTCCCGCCCCGCCGGGCCGGTGTGCCGACCGGCGCGGCGAGCTCGAGATCGACGACGGCGGGTAGGCCCGCGGCGTCGACCAGGACGTTCGTGGGGCTGAGGTCGCGCAGCACCACGCCCCGCCCGTGCACCTGCGCGAGCAGCAGGGCCAGCCGCCGGGCCAGCGCCAGCGCCTCGTCGGCCGGGACGCCCCGGCCGGGGCGGCAGCGGGCCGCGGTCCACGCCCCGAGCGGGGCGCGGTCGAGGTGCTCCTCGACGAGGAACTGGTCGCCGTCCTGGGTGAAGGTGGCGAGCAGCCCGGGCACCAGGCCGGTGGGCGCGAGCCGGCGCAGCATGTCCGCCTCCCGGCGGATCGCGTCGCGGGCGTCGCGGCCGGACTCGTCGGCCTCCGCGTGCGCGCGGCCCTGCTTCACCACGACTGTCCCGCCGAGCGCCCCGTCGTCGGCGAGGTAGACCCCGCCCTTCGTGGAGTGCCGCAGCGCGCCGCGGACGGTGAAGCGGTCCCCCAGCAGCACCGCGCGCGGGCCGGCCGGTTCCTCCTCGCCCCGGGGCAGCGGGCACGTCACCCAGGACGGCGGCGTGTACCGGGGTTCGCGGCGGTCCGGCTCGGCGACACCCTCCGGCGTGACGACGACCCCGCGGTAGAGCCCGTCCGCGGTCAGCTCCGCGGGCCGGTCGAAGGCGCCGTAGCGGTAGTGCACCACGCCCCCCGCGCGGTAGGGGCGGTCGGAGAGGATGCGCGGGCCGGCGAGCCCGGACGTCGCGGCGTCGAGCTCGCCCGCCAGGGCGACGAACTGCGCGTCGTCACCGGGATAGACGGTGACGACCTTCCCCGCCTGCGCCCGGTCGCACTCGCGGCTGCCCAGGGCCCGCACCGCGGCGAGGTCGGGGGCGAACTTGAAGGCGACCCGGTGCGCGGCCAGGCACGGGACGATCCCCCGCAGGACGGCCGGAGCCGTGCGCGGCGTCGCCGAGAGGTGCAGCTTCCAGCCGGCGTCGCGTGGGGGCCGCCCGGCGGGTGTCGCGGTGCACCAGGTGTCGCCGCGGCGCACGGTCCAGCCCGGCTGCGCGTCCGCCAGCAGCTCCGCCACCAGCGCGGTCAGGTCCGCGGGCCCGGTCTGCGCGGGCGGCCGGGCGACGAGCGCCCCGACCCGCGACATCCCCAGGGCCGGGCATTCGGGAGCACGCGACCGGGCCACCCGTCCGCCGAGCTCCCCGCGCCGCCGTTCCAGCGGCGCTCGCCCCGATCCGTGGACGTCCATGATCTCGCCCCCTCGCGTACGGCCGAGAAATCATCGGCCCGCCGGAGTCAGGGGCGGTGTGGACGAACTCCGTCGTCGGCTGCCCTGGGGCTGCCGGAACCGGAGACGGCGACGACGTTAACCGGGGCCGCGCCGGACCCGCCATACGTAGAACAACGCATTGCGCACGGCCGGACGCGGTCGGTCGGCGGAGCGCCTCCCGTCGGCGCCTGCGACCCGCTACCCTCCCTGCGACGCCGCCCCCTGCGGCGCCACCGGCCCTGACCTCGCCGTGTCCGCGCACTGCTCGGGGTCCGCGCCCGTCTCCCGTCCCGCTCGCCCGCCCGCGGTGCCGTCCGCGCCGGTCCGGCCGGTCGTGACCCGGTACCCGCCGCGAACCGCGACCCGCGAACGGAGAGCCTCATGCACCCGCGCTCGTTGCCGCGCGGCCGGTCGGTGCCGGTCGTCCTGCTCACCCTCGCCGTGTCCCTTGCTCTCGCGCTGTCCCTCGCCGCGGCGTGCACCGCGCCCGCGCCGTCGCCGCCCGCACCGACAGCTCAGCCGGCACCCACGGCGGCACAGCCGGCGCCGACGGCGGCGCCGCCCGCGGAGGACGACCCCGCGGCCTGCACCCTGGGTCCCTGCGAGATCCGCGTCGACGGACCCCTGACGATCCCGCTCGCCGCGGGCTCCGGTGTCACGGAGATCCGGGTCGTGGCGGCCGGCGCGCGCGGTGTCGAGCTCGTCGCGGTCGTGCCCGGCGGGCAGGTGAGCACCCGTTGCTCCGGCGCCTGCGCGGGCATGCGCACCACGACCTCCGACGGCACCTCCTCTGTCCGGCTCACCGCAGGAGCCGGCGCCGTGGTGGGTGTCAACGACGTCCGGATCGACGTGCGCTCGGCGACCGGCGGCAAGGCCGTCCTCCGCCTCACCCCGGGGTGAGTCCCTCGGCCTCAGCGGTAGCAGTACGAGTCCGAGGAGGCGTCCCCACCCTGCAGCCGGACCTGGTGCACCCGCAGGCCCCGGAACTCGTCGCCGTGGGGGAAGAACCGCTGGTCGAGGGTCATCCCGCCGTCCGGCCCGACGTCCGCCTTCGCCATCCACGCGCCCACGCCGTCGGGGTAGAACTGGTCGTCCCAGGCGCCGTAGAGGGAGTTCGTGAAGTAGACGCGGCGCCCGTCCCGGCTGACCTCGACCATCTGCGGCCCGCCGGCCAGCGGCAGGTCGGGGGCGGCCGGGTGTGCGGCGCGGCCGACGATCCCGCCGAGCCGGACCGAGCCCACCTCGCGCGGGTGGGCCGGGTCGCCGACGTCGAACTGCTTCAGCTCGCCGGTGCCCCAGCAGGAGACGTAGAGGAAGCGGTCGTCGACGGAGAGGTCGATGTCGGTGATCAGCGGCGGCACGGCGGAGAACGGCTTCAGGGCGGGCGGCAGCAGGTCGGGATCGGCGGGCTCGGCCGGGACCGTGATCACCTTCTCGACCCGCCACTCGTCGCCGTCGAGGAACCACCGCCAGATCGACCCCGACAGGTCCTCGGTCGAGATCACGACGCCCACGAACCCCCAGGTCGCCTCGGGATCGTGGGAGGGCCGCACCTCGAGCGCCATCTGGTGCTGCGCGCCCAGGTCGAGCCGCTGCAGGTGGCGGCCCTCGGCCAGGTCCCAGACGTGGATGGCGTGCCCGTACTCGTTGCCGAGCAGGAGCTCGGGCACCACGCCGTCCTCGATCATCGACGGGTGGCCCCACTCGCTGGAGATCAGGACGTTGCGGTTGAGGTGCCACCAGGCGTCGTAGGCCAGCCGCTGCGGGCCGCGGTCCGTCTCCCAGGCCCGAACCACCTCGAACGTCGTGTGGTCGAGCAGCGCGATCCCGCCGGGGCCGTCGTCGTTGCCCTGCGGACCGCCGATGCAGGTGAGGAACACGCCGTCGGGCCCGCAGTGCATCGTGTGCGGCCGCGAGTAACCGGCCGCCTCGGACAGGTCCTTCGCCGTGACCGTGCGGACCACCCGCGGGGCGCGCGGATCGGGCACGGTGTCGAGGACGTGGATGTTCGACGACCGCAGGCCCGGGACCAGCAGGTACCGCCGCGCGAGGCCGTTCATGTCGTGACCGGCGTGGGCGAGCGCGGAGGAGCAGGCGTTCCAGCCGAAGTGGTGCAGCTCGTCGCCGGTGCCGGGCATGTCCGTCCAGCCGACGACACGGCCGTAGGTCTCGGCGTCCGGGTCGACGTCGACCACGGCCATCGCGTCCGGCCGTTCGGCGGGACGGTCGAACGCGGCGACGTACGCCAGGCGCTCGGGTGGGGCGGCCGCGGCCTCGGCGGCGGAGCGGTAGAACGTCGGGTCGGTGACCGGCTGCGTCATGGAACGACCTCCTCGTCTCCCCGAGAGATCGCCCACACTTCGCCGCCTTCCGGGCCCGGTCAAGGGCTCGTCCGGGATCAGCGGACGGCGCGGGGGCGCGGCTGGCAGCGCGGACAGGAGAAGGAGCTGCGGTTCATGAACGCCTCGCGGCGGATCGGGGTGCCGCAACGGCGGCACGGCTCGTCCGTGCGGCCGTAGACCGCCAGCGAGCGGTCGAAGTAACCCGAGGCGCCGTTCACGTTGACGTACAACGCGTCGAACGACGTGCCGCCCTGGTCGAGGGCCTCCGCCATCACCTCGGAGGCGGCCTCGAGAACGGCGACGCCCTGCTTCCGGGTGAGCTTCTCGGTCGGCCGCGCACCGTGCAGCCGCGCGCGCCAGAGCGCCTCGTCGGCGTAGATGTTGCCGATCCCGGACACCACGGTCTGATCGAGCAGCGCGCGCTTGATCTCGGTGCGGCGGCGGCGCATGCCGGCCACGGCCGCGTCGAGCGAGAACAGCGGATCCATCGGGTCCCGCCCGATGTGCGCGACGGGCTCGGGCAGCAGCCCGCCGCCCGCCCCCTCGGTGAGCGGGTGGACGGACAGGCCGCCGAAGGTCCGCTGGTCGACGAAGCGCAGCTCGGGGCCCTCGTCGTCGAACCGCAGGCGGATCCGCAGGTGCTTCTCGTCCGGCCGGTCCGGGGTGGCGACGAGCATCTGGCCGCTCATCCCCAGGTGGGCGAGGATCGCGTCGTCCCCCGGCCCGGCGCTGTCCAGCTCGAGCCAGAGGTACTTGCCGCGGCGCCGGGCCGCGCTGATCGTGCGGCCCTTCAGCCGGGCGGCGAAGTCCTCGCCGCCGGCGACGTGCCGGCGCACCGCGCGCGGGTGCGCGACGGTGACCTCGGCGATGATGCGGTCGAGGACGTGGTCGGCGAGACCGCGCCGGACCACCTCGACCTCGGGAAGCTCGGGCACGTCAGCTCCGGGCCGTCAACGCTGGGCCTGGGGCGACTTCTGCGTCTCGTCCGTGATGGTGCGCCAGGCGAGCGCGGCGGCCTTCTGCTCGGCCTCCTTCTTGGTGCGCCCGTCCCCGGAGCCCAGCTCGCGACCCCCGACGACCGCGGTCGCCGTGAAGGTCTTGAGGTGGTCCGGCCCCTCCTCGGCGATCCGGTACTCCGGCACGCCGAGCCCCTCCGAGGCCGTGAGCTCCTGGAGGCTGGTCTTCCAGTCCAGGCCGGCCCCCAGCAGCGGGGCGCCCTGCAGCAGGTCGCCGAACAGCCGGTGCACCAGCGACCGGGCCGTCTCCAGCCCGTGGTCGAGGTAGACCGCGCCGATCAGGGCCTCGGTGGCGTCGGCCAGGATGCTCGCCTTCTCCCGGCCACCGGTGAGTTCCTCACCACGGCCGAGGGAGATGTAGGCGCCCAGCCCGTGCTCGGACAGCGTCGCCGCCACACCGGCGAGCGCGTGCATGTTGACCACGCTCGCCCGCAGCTTGGCGAGCTGGCCCTCCGGCAGCTCCGGGTGATCCCGGTAGAGCCGCTCGGTGACGATGATCCCGAGCACCGAGTCGCCGAGGAACTCCAGCCGCTCGTTGGTCGGCAGACCACCGTGCTCGTACGCGTACGAGCGGTGCGTGAGAGCGAGGGTGAGCAACTCGGCGCCGATCTCGACGCCGAGTGCCTCCAGCAGCGGGGTGCGGTCCTCGCGGGGCCCCGTGACGCTCTTGTCGCCCACCGGCAAATCAGGCCGGACGGACGACCTGACGACCGTCGTACTGCCCGCAGACGGGGCAGGCGACGTGCGGCGGCTTCAGCTCGCCACAGGCGCGGTTGTTGCAGGCGACGAGGGTCGGCGCGGTGGCCTTCCACTGCGCCCGACGAGAGCGCGTGTTGGACCGCGACATCCGGCGCTTGGGTACGGCCACGGCAGATCTCCTACGGTTGTGCTCGAGAGGTCTTACGACATCGAAACGTCTTCAGTCGGACGGCAGGCGCTCACGCAGAGCCGCCCACCGGGGATCCAGTGTCTCATGCCGGTGGTCGGGCCCGAGATCGGCCCGTCGTCCGCCGCACTCGGGGCACAGACCTGGGCAGTCGTCCCGGCACAGCGGCGCGAGCGGGAGCTCGAGGACGATCGCGTCCCGCACGGTCTGCTCGAGGTCCACGTGCTCGTCGACGACCCGCGGGATCTCGTCCTCGTCGGTCGTCTCCTCGGTGACGCTGTCCGGGTACGCGAACAGCTCCTCGATGCGCACCTCGAGGTCCTCGTCCAGCTCGTCGAGGCACCGGGAGCACTCGCCCGCCAGGTGCGCCGAGGCGGTCCCCGACACGTAGACGCCCTCGCTCACCGACTCCAGGCGCAGGTCCAGCTCGACGGGGCTGCCCGGCGGCACGGCAAGGACGCCGACCAGGCCGATGGCCTCGTCGGCACGCTCCGCGCCCGGTCCGGGGACGGACCGGGTGACGGTGCGCATGGTGCCCGGACGACGGCCCATCTCACGGGTGGAGAACACCCAGGGGCTGGTCTCGGGGCGGGATTCGGGGGCGCGGTTCGTGCTCATGACTCGCGCGAGGATACGCGCAGTCCACGACCCGGCGTCCACACCAGCCGCACCCCACCTCCCCGAGCCGGCAGTCCCGGCACCGCGAGTCGGGAGTTCCGGCAGCGCGAGTCGGGAGTTCCGGCAGCGCGAGTCGGCAGTTCTGGCAGCGCGAGTCGGGAGTTCCGGCAGCGCGAGTCGGGAGTTCCGGCAGCGCGAGTCGGCAGTTGCCACCGAAACGGCGATGCCGGGGAGACGGCGGTCGCGCCGCCCTTCGCTCAGCGGCGTACGTGGGCCGGGAAGGCCTCGGCGACAGCGGCGGCGAGCTCCAGGAAGGCGTCCCGCGTGGCCGGGCGCAGCCGGCCCTGGTCGATCCGCCCGCCCGTCGCGAGGTGGGGGTCGTGCGGCACCTCCACCACCGCGCGGCAGCGGCCGCCGAAGTGGTCGCGCAGCGCCGGGGCGTCGATCTCACGGCCTGCGCGCCCGACCAGCACCACGACCGCGTCGGTCACGAGCCTCTCGTGCCCGTGCGCGACGAGCCAGTCGAGGGTTTTGCTGGCCCGGCCGGCCCCGTCGACCGTCGGCGCCCCGACGACGACGAGCGAGTCGGCCACGTCGAGCGTCCCGGCCATCGCCGAGTGGACCATGCCGGTGCCGGAGTCGGTGATCATCACGCTGAAGTACCGGGCGAGCGCCTCGTCGACCCGCAGGTACTCGTCGCGGGTGAACGCCTCCCCCGCCGCGGGGTCCTGCTCGGAGGCGAGGACCTGCAGCCGGCCGGCGAGGCTCGTGTAGCGCGAGACGGCGGTCCAGGAGTCGACGGCGCCGAGGTCGTCGAGCAGGTCGCGGACGGTCCGGTCGCTGTGCCCGGTCAGCCGGTCGGCGAGGGTGCCGGCGTCGGGGTTGGCGTCGAGCGCGAGGATGCGGTCGCCGCGGTACTCGGCGAGCGCGAGGCCGAGGCACGCGGTCACGGTCGTCTTGCCGACGCCGCCCTTCAGCGAGGTCACCGCCACGCGGTGCGTCCCGGCGAGGTGGCTCCGAACCCGGGCGAGCCGGTCCTGGGCGGCGAGCTGCGCCGCGCTGGGGCCGGGGTCGATCCGGCCGAGCGTGGCGGCGTGCAGGATCTTGCGCCAGCCGCGGTCGGGCACCGGGCCACGCGCCCGGACCAGCGAGTCCGGGTCGAACGACCGCAGGTGGGCCGGTCCCGCGGCGCGCCGCGCGTCCGGACCGACCGCGGGCAGCCCGGCGGGATCGGTGAACCATGCCCCGGCCTCGCCGCCCTGCCGCTGCGGGTACGCCATGCGAGGCGGCTCGCGCCCGTCGTCGGCCGCCCTGTCCTCCGCCACCGTCGTCTCCCTCTCCCCGGACCCCGTCGGCTCGCCGTGCAGGCGGTGGCCGTACCGCTCCCACCAGGTCGCCGGATCCGGCTCGTCGTGGCGGGCCATGTGCGCAGAGTAGTCCGTCCGCCACAGTCTGTTGAGCCGATTGACCGGATAGTGATCGACTGCGCGCCGACATCGTCGGTTGCCGGCATGATCGTCGGCTCGGTGCAGCAACGGTCGCCGATACCGCCACCAGTGCAGGCAAAGGCCGATCACGACGCCCCGCCCTCACCGTCAGTCATGATCGTTGACTAGGTGCACCCACGTGGTCGGCGCCGCCGCCACTGCACGGAACTGGCGATCACACCCGCGGCCCGCCCGCGGGACCAGCAAACAACCACGGTCGTCGATTCAGTGCAGCCACGGTCACGGCCGTCGCTGTGAGCGCACGCGATCGCCGATCATGACGCCGAGCAGCGCTTGGCCGGCGACATGATCGTCGCCTGCGTGCGGCCCTGGTCGTCGACACCGCCGCCAGTGCACGAAACTAGCGATCACCCGTCGCGGCCTGCTCTCACCGTTCGACATGATCGTCGATTCAGTGCAGCCATGGTCGTCGACGCCACCGTGAATTCACGCGATCGCCGATCATGACGCCGCGAGCAGCGCCCCGACCTCCCGCGCGATCCGGTCCGGCTCGTGCAGCACGGTCCACGAGGCGAACCGCACCACCCGCCAGCCTGCGCGGGCGAGGAACGCCTCCCGTTCCAGGTCCCGCCGCGCCTGCTCGGCCGCGCGGTGGTGCGGGCCGTCGTGCTCGACGCCGAGCAGCGCCTCCGGGTACGCGAGATCCAGCCGGTGCGGCCCCACCCGGTGCTGGACCCGCGGACGTGGCAGCCCGGCCAGGTGCAGCGCGACGCGGATCCGCGACTCCATGGGCGACTCCGCCCGCGGGTCGACGAGCCGGAGAACCTCCGCGAGGTCGGCGCTGCCGTGTGCTCCGAGGTGCCGCCGCCACATCGAGCGGATCCGGTCGACCTCGAGCCTCCACACGGAGGCCACCGCGTCCACCCCCGCGACCCGTTCGGCCAGGCTCGGAGCCCACCGGGCCACGTCGAAGGCCGTCCGGATCGGCGTCGTGAGCGGCACCCCTCCCCGATGTGTGAGCTCCTCGCTCCACAGCCCGCTCCGCCGGAGCTGGACACCCGACGGCGGCCTCGTCGTTCCTGCGCGGACGATGAGGTCCACCGGTGCGTCGCGGGGCCCGCAGGACGCGCCGAGTAGCTCGGCGGCGGCCCACCCGGCCACGACGGCGCCCTCCCCCGCCCACACCGCGGCCGCGCGGGCCCGCAAGGCGAGGTCGACGGGCAGGTCTGCGGGCACGTAGACGTCGGGCAGGAGCCTGCGGAAGCGCGGCCCGCGCAGCGCACCGCGGGTGAGCGAGCCCGTGGCCGTCGCCTCGGAGCCGCGGAAGGGTAGGGAGAGATCCATGCGCGGTCGGACGGCTGCGCGATCGCACCGGTTCCGCGCCGCCGGAATCCGGCACGGCCCGCCGCGACGCCGGGAGCGTCTCGACGCCAGATTCGAGAGATCGCCAGCTCCGTGCATCCAACGCAGCGGGGCTCACCATCGCTGCACACCCAAAGACGATCATGGTCGGTGAGTGCACCGCGTAACCGGCGATGCCGTGCACTCAGGGCAGCCGGGCCCGCACCCGCTGCATGACAACAACGATCACGGCAACGTCTTCCCATGATCGATGCGACCGTGCGCTCAGGGCCGCCAAGCTCGCCTTCACTGCTCCCCAAACGTCGATCACCACCGGCAAGCCGGCGTACCCCGTGATCAGCGAGGCTGTGCGCTCAGGGCAGCGAGGCCCACCCTCGCCGCACCCCGACAACGATCACGACCCCGGCGTTCCATAATCGGCGGAAGAGTGCGCTCAGGGCGGCCGGGCCCACGCTCGCTGAAGTCGAATGACGATCACGACCGGCATGCCGGCGCACCCCGTGATCAGCGATGCTGTGCGCTCAGGGCAGCGAGTCCCACCCTCGCTGCACCCCAACGACGATCACGACCACGGCCTCCCATGGTCGGCGAAACCGTGCGCTCAGGGCAGCCGAACTCGCACCCCCTGCACCAGAACGGCGATCATGACAGGCAAGCGGCCCCCATGAGCGGCGATGCCGTGCACCCACGGCACCTCCCACAGCCCTCAGTGCACACTAGCGACGATCACTGCCGACGGAGCCCGCGGAACCTGACCCCGCCAACCGGGGTCGACGAGCGAGCAGCCCTCAGTCGATCAGATCCATCCCCGTCCCCGTGCGCCCGTGCAGGGCGGTGGCGGGGGTGCCGTTGGGCGAGCCGCCCTTCCACAGCTGGCTGCGCCCCCGGCTGACGGTGCGCAGCGCCTTGGTGAGGGTGTCCTCGAACTCGGCGAGCTTGGCGTCGACGTAGCCGTCGCACTCCCGACGCAGCCGGTCGGCCTCGCCGTCGGCGGTGTCGACGATCCGGGCCGCCTCGGTGTGCGCCGCCCGGACGACCTCGGTGCCGGACACGAGCCGGGCCTGCTCGGCCTGCCCGTCGGCGACGTACCGGTCGTGCGTGGTGCGGCCGGCCTCGGCGAGGCGGTCGGCGTCGTGCCGGGCTCGCTCGGTGAGCTCCTCGTACTCCTGCCGGCCGTCGGCGATCATCGTGTCCGCCTCGTGCCGGGCGTCGGCGAGGGTGCGTTCGGCCTCCTCGCGGGCCTCGGCCACCAGCCGTTCGGCCTCGGCGCGGGCCTCGGCGAGCATCTCCTCGGCCTCGGTCGACGCGGCGGTCCGGGTCTCCTCGGCCTCCCGCTCCGCCTCGCCGACGATCTCGTCGCGCCGGTCGAGGACGTCCTGGGCGTCGTCGAGCTCGCCCGGGACCGCCTCGCGGAGGTCGTCGAGCAGGTCGAGGACGTCGCCGCGCGGCACCACGCAGTTGGCGGTCATGGGGACGCCCCGCGCCTCCTCCACCACCGTCACCAGTGCGTCGAGCGACTCGAAGACCCTGTACACGGCCGCGATCCTCTCACCGGCCGACCCGGGATCCCCGTATTCGCGACGCCAGGGCGTGTCAAGTTCCGACCGGGTGATCACCGGCATGATCCGCGCGGCACCCGGGTACGGGGTTCAGCTGCGCTCGGAGATCCGGTCGAGGAGCTGGCGGTGCACCGAGGGCGGGAGCAGGTGCGCGACGTCCCCGCCGTAGGTCGCGACCTCCTTGACCAGCGAGCTGGACAGGAAGCTGAACTCGGGGTTGGTCGACATGAACAGCGTGTCGACGCCCGAGAGGCGCTGGTTCATCTGCGCCATCTGCAGCTCGTAGTCGAAGTCGGTGACCGCGCGCAGGCCCTTGACGATGGCCTTGATGTCGTGGGTGCGGCAGTAGTCCACGAGCAGTCCGTGGAAGGAGTCCGCGCGGACGTTCGGGAGGTCGGCAGTGGTCTCCTCGAGCATCGCGATGCGCTCCTCGACAGAGAAGAGCCCCTGCTTCTTCTTGTTGATCAGCACGGCCACGACGACCTCGTCGAACAGGCCGGCGGCCCGCGAGATGACGTCCAGATGGCCGAGCGTCACGGGGTCGAACGAGCCGGGACAGACCGCGCGCCTCATCGCTGCGCCTCAGCTGGCATGGCCGGACCGTAACAGCCGCCGACGTGGATCACGGTGTCCCCGTAACGACGCTCACGCACGCCTTCGAGCGGTTCCGGCCAGGGGAAACCGGCGGCGCCGCGACCCCGCTCGACGATCACCACGGCGTCGTCGGCCAGCCAGCCGTGCGTTGCAGCGGCGTGCAGCCAGGCCGCGACCTCCGCGTCGGTGACGGCGTAGGGCGGGTCGACCAGCACGAGGTCGAACGGCCGGGGCGCGGGCCCCCTGAGGACCGTCCCGGCCGTGCCGAGCCGGACCTCCCCGCCCAACCCGACGGTGGCGAGGTTGCGCCGCAGCACCCCCGCCGCCTTCCGGTCGGACTCGACGAACAGGGCATGCGCGGCCCCGCGGGAGAGGGCCTCGAGCCCGAGGGCCCCGGTGCCCGCGCAGAGGTCGAGCACCGCGGCGCCCTCGAGGCCCGGGTCGTGGTCGAGCGCCGAGAACAGCGCCTCGCGCACCCGGTCCGAGGTGGGGCGGGTGCCCGAGCCCGGCACCGCGAGCCGCCGGCCGCGGGCGCGCCCCGCGATGATCCTGGTCAAGCTGCGCCTCCGGCGCCCGTGAGTGGTAAGTGGTGCCAGAGCACTACTTACCACGCACGGGCGGCGCAGCCGCGATCACTCGATCTCCAGCAGCAGGTCGCCGCCCTCCACCTGCTGGACCTTGCCGATGGCGAGCCGGGAGACCGTGCCGCCGCGCTGGGCGGAGATGCTGGCTTCCATCTTCATCGCCTCGATGGTGGCGACGGTCTGGCCGGCGGACACCGCGTCACCCTCGCCCACCTGCAGCGTGACGACGCCGCCGAACGGCGCGGGGACGTGGTGGTCGTTGCCCCGCTCGGCCTTCTCCGCGGCCTTGACGTCCGTCTGGATGGACCGGTCGCGCACCGAGACGGGCCGCAGCTGCCCGTTGAGCGTGGTCAGCACGGTCCGATAGCCGCGCTCGTCCGGCTCGGAGATCGCCTCGAGCTCGATGAGCAGCGTCACGCCCTGTTCGAGGGTGACCGTGTGCTCGATGTCCGGCTCGAGGCCGTAGAAGAAGTCCTTCGTCGACAGCACGCTGGTGTCGCCGTAGTGCTCCCGGTGGGCGTCGAACTCCTTGGTCGGGGCGGGGAACAGCAGCCGGTTCAACGTCCGGCGGCGCTCGTCGCGCAGCCCGCGCCGGTCCTCGATGCTCAGCTCGGGGTGCTCGGCCTCCGGCGAGCGGCCCTCCAGCGCCCGGGTCCGGAAGGGCTCCGGCCAGCCGCCGGGCGGGTCGCCCAGCTCGCCGCGCAGGAACCCGATCACCGAGTCCGGGACGTCGAACTTGCCCGGGTCGGACTCGAAGTCCTCGGCCGTGACCCCCGCGCCGACCAGGTGCAGGGCGAGGTCACCCACGACCTTCGACGACGGCGTGACCTTGACCAGCCGGCCCAGCATCCGGTCCGCGGCGGCGTAGCAGTCCTCGATCAGCTCGAACCGGTCCCCCAGCCCGAGCGCGATCGCTTGTTGCCGGAGATTGCTCAGCTGCCCGCCCGGGATCTCGTGCGTGTACACGCGCCCGGTCGGCGAGGCGAGCCCGGACTCGAACGGCGCGTAGACCTTCCGCACCGCCTCCCAGTACGGCTCCAGGTCCGAGACCGCCTGCAGCGACAGCCCCGACGCCCGCTCGGTGTGGTCGGTCGCCGCGACCAGAGCCGACAACGAGGGCTGGCTGGTGGTGCCGGCCATCGAGGCGACCGCGCCGTCGACGGCGTCGACCCCGGCGTCGATCGCGGTGATCAGCGTGGCCAGCTGGCCGCCCGCGGTGTCGTGGGTGTGCAGGTGCACCGGCAGGTCGAACCGGCTGCGCAGGGCCTCGACGAGCGTGCGCGCGGCGGGCGGGCGCAGCAGTCCCGCCATGTCCTTGATCGCCAGCACGTGCGCGCCGGCGTCGACGATCTGCTCGGCCAGGCGCAGGTAGTAGTCGAGGGTGTAGAGCTTCTCGCCGGGGTCCGACAGGTCCGCGGTGTAGCAGAGCGCCACCTCCGCGACCGCCGTCCCGGTGTTGCGGACCGCGTCGATGGCCGGGCGCATCTGCGAGATGTCGTTGAGCGCGTCGAAGATCCGGAAGATGTCCATGCCGGTCTTCGCGGCCTCGGCGACGAACGCGTCCGTGACCTCGGTCGGGTACGGCGTGTAGCCGACGGTGTTGCGGCCGCGCAGCAGCATCTGTGTGCAGATGTTCGGCACGGCCTCCTTCAGCGCCGCCAGCCGCTCCCACGGGTCCTCGGCGAGGAACCGCAGCGCGACGTCGTAGGTCGCACCGCCCCAGCACTCGAGGCTGAGCAGCTCGGGCGCCGTCCGCGCGACGTGCGGCGCCACCGCGAGCAGGTCCCGCGTCCGGATCCGGGTCGCCAACAGGGACTGGTGGGCGTCCCGGAACGTGGTGTCGGTGACCGCCACGGCCTTCTGGTCGCGAAGCCGCTGCGCGAACCTCTCCGGCCCGAGCTCGCGCAGCAGCTGGGCGGACCCGGCGGGCGGCTCGGCGTTCAGGTCGACCGGAGGCAGCTTGTCGACGGGCTCGACGACCTCGGGGCGCGGACCGTTCGGCCTGTTCACCGTGGTCTCGGCCAGGTACGCCAGCATCCGCGAGCCGCGGTCGGCCGACGGGCGCGCCTTCAGCAGCTCCGGCCGGTCCTCGATGAAGCTGGTGGTGATCCGCCCCGCGGCGAAGTCCGGGTCGTCGAGGACCGCGGCGAGGAACGGCAGGTTCGTGGACACGCCGCGGATCCGGAACTCCGCGATCGCCCGGCGGGCGCGCCGCACGGCGTTGGCGAAGTCGTGGCCGTGGCAGGTCAGCTTGACCAGCATCGAGTCGAAGTGCGCGGAGACCTCGGCGCCGGTGTGCACCGTGCCACCGTCGAGCCGCACGCCGGGGCCGCCGGGCGAGCGGTAGGCGCTGATCACGCCGGTGTCGGGGCGGAAGCCGTTGGCCGGGTCCTCGGTGGTCACCCGGCACTGCAGCGCCGCGCCGGAGAGGGTGACCTCGTCCTGGGTCAGGTGCAGCTCCGGCAGCGTCATCCCCGAGGCGATGCGCAGCTGGGCGATCACCAGGTCGCGGTCGGTGACCTGCTCGGTCACCGTGTGCTCGACCTGGATGCGCGGGTTCATCTCGATGAAGACGTGGTTGCCGCGCTCGTCGACGAGGAACTCGACGGTGCCCGCGTTCCGGTAGCCGATGTGCCGGGCGAAGTTCACGGCGTCGGCGCAGATGCGCTCGCGCAGCTCGGGGTCCAGGTTCGGCGCCGGCGCGATCTCGACGACCTTCTGGTGGCGGCGCTGCACCGAGCAGTCCCGCTCGAACAGGTGGACGACGTCGCCCTCGCCGTCGGCCAGGATCTGCACCTCGATGTGGCGGGGGTTCACCACCGCCTGCTCGAGGAACACGGTGCCGTCGCCGAAGGCCGACTCGGCCTCCCGGGAGGCGGCCTCGACGGCGTCGCGCAGGTCGCCGGGGTTCTGCACCCGCCGCATGCCACGGCCCCCACCACCGGCGACCGCCTTCACGAAGATCGGGAACCCGACGTCGTCGGCCGCGGCGAGCAGGGTCTCCACGTCGTCCGAGGGTTCCGACGACTTCAGCACCGGCACGCCGGCCTCGCGCGCGGCCGCGACCGCGCGGGACTTGTTGCCGGTCAGGTGCAGGACCTCCGACGGGGGCCCGACGAAGGTGATGCCGGCCTCGTGGCAGGCGGCGGCGAGATCGGGGTTCTCGGACAGGAAGCCGTAGCCCGGGTAGACGGCGTCGGCCCCGGCCTTCCTCGCCGCCTTGATGATCTCCTCGACCGACAGGTAGGCGCGGACGGGGTGGCCGCGCTCGCCGATCAGGTACGACTCGTCGGCCTTCGCCCGGTGCAGCGAGTTGCGGTCCTCGTAGGGGAACACCGCCACCGTCGAGATCCCCAGCTCGAACGCGGCCCGGAACGCCCGGATCGCGATCTCGCCACGGTTGGCCACCAGCACTTTCGAGAACATCCGGCTCCCTGGTCCGTCGGACGACGTGCGTCCGCGCCGCGGTGGCGGCGGGGACGGGGAATCGTGGCACGCGGCCCGAACACCCGTCGACCGGAGAACCACCAGATGGGACAGGGTGCGCGGAGTGCGCAACCGCCCGTCCGCACCGGACGGGCTGAGACGTCGCTGAGACCGGCCGTTGCGGCGAATGCCGCCGACCGGGGCATTCCCCCGCAGGGTCGATGCACGTCACCACCCATTCGGGTACCAAGGAGGAATGACACGGCGTCCGCATCACCCGGGCGGCTTCGGCGGGCCCGGCGGCTACGGCCGGGGGCACGGTTCCCGCTGGGAGAATCCGGGTGAACGGACGGCGCGACGGGTGCGCCGGATGGCGTCGGGGCCGCCGCACCGGCACCACGGCCCCTACCGGCCGGGGATGGCCGTGCCCTCGCCGTGGATCGCGCTCCCGCTGATCATCCTGCTGGTCGGGCTGGTGGGCAGCGCCGCCGCCGCGACCGCCTTCGCCGCGGTGTCCTTCTCCCCCCTCTTCCTGCTCGCCGTCGTCGCGATCACCGCGCACCGGGCCGGGCGGCGTCGCCCGATCCCGCCGCCGCCGGCCGCGGCGCCCCGTCCGCAGGCCCCGCCGGCGCCGCCGTGGGCGCAGGCCCGGGTGCGGTTCGACCGGCTGCGCGAGGAGTACACGGCCTACGAGTGCGACCCGATGGCCGTGCTGCGGCTGCCCGCCCTCGCGGACGTCTCGGTGCCCAGCACCGGGCGGTTCGTCGAGGCGTTCGCCGAGGCCCAGGCGCTGGACACCGACCACCGGCCCGCCGACCGCCACCATGCGGAGATGTTCGTCGCCGCCGTCGACCGTGCGGTGCGGGCGTGGGAGGCCGCGCGGGACGCGGCCGAGCGGATCCGGCACTCCTCGCTGTCGGCCTCGGAGCGGGCGTCGGTGGAGCGGGCGATCAAGTTGCTGACCACCGCGCGGGACTCCGACAACGACGCCGAGCGGCTCGCCGCGTACGCGATGGCCCGCTCGGAGCTGGCGCGGCTGGAGAAGGCGGGTGTGGTGCACCTGCCCCGCGCCGCCGTGGCCGCGCTCGAGAACGAGGGCCGGGGCCAGCTCAGCGCGTAGCCCCGCGAGTCGGCGGTCTCGGGAGACCGAGACACATCCCGGAACGTCCCGAGAAGTGCAGTTCGGACGCTTGAAAGTGCCGACTCGCGCTGCCGGAACTCGCGACTCGCGGGAGGTTCGCCGGGCTACACCTTGTCGAGGTAGGCGGCGGCCTCCTCGTCCCCCACCGTCTCGGCGACGAGGGCGCGGAGACCGGGGTGGTTGCCGAGGCCGGGGTCGGAGGCGACCAGCCGGGCCGCGGACAGCCGGGCCGCCGAGATGACCTTCTCGTGCCGCAGCAGCGACAGCAGCTTGAGCCCCGAGCGCCGCCCGGACTGCGAGGAGCCCAGGATGTCGCCCTCCCGGCGCAGCTCCAGGTCCAGCCGGGCGAGCTCGAACCCGTCCGTGGTGGAGGCGATGGCGTCGAGGCGCTCGCGGGCCGTGGTGCCACCCGGCATGTCCGTGACCAGCAGACACACGCCGGGCGCCGAGCCACGTCCCACGCGACCCCGGAGCTGGTGCAGCTGGGACAGCCCGAACCGGTCCGCGTCCATGATGATCATCCCGGTGGCGTTGGGGACGTCGACGCCCACCTCGATCACCGTCGTGGCCATGAGGACGTCGAGCTCGGCGGCGTCGAACGCGCGCATGACCGCGTCCTTCTCGTCCGCGGGCAGCTTGCCGTGAAGGATCCCGATCCGCAGCCCCGCCAGCGGCCCCTCGGCCAGCTTGGGCCCGATGTCGAGCACCGCGAGCGGCGGGCGGCGCTCGCCGTCGTCCCCCTCCGCCCCGGCGTCGTCCGGATCGTCGGCGTCCTCCGGGTCCCGGCCCTTCTTCTTCGTCGTGTACTCCCCGCCCACCCGCGGGAACACGACGTAGCACTGGTGGCCCGCCGCGACCTCCTCGCGGATGCGCGCCCAGACCCGCTCCAGCCAGCTCGGCTTCTCCCCGGCCGGCACCACCGTGGTCTTGATCGGCGAACGCCCCTTGGGCAGCTCGGTGAGCGCGGAGACCTCCAGGTCCCCGTACACCGTCATGGCGACGGTCCGCGGGATCGGCGTGGCCGTCATGACCAGCAGGTGCGGGGTGCGCTCGCCGCGGCCCCGCAGAGCGTCCCGCTGCTCGACGCCGAAGCGGTGCTGCTCGTCGACCACCACGAGGCCGAGCTCGGCGAAGCCCACCGTGTCCTCGATGATCGCGTGCGTCCCGACGACGATCCCCGCGGCGCCGGACTGGATGTCCAGCAGCGCCTGCCGCCGCTCGGCGGTGGACATCGAGCCGGTGAGCAGCGTGATCCTCGTGGCCCCGTCCGACGAGCCGAGCTCGCCCCCGTGCCCGAGCGGCCCGAGCATCGCCCGCAGCGACCGCGCGTGCTGGGTGGCCAGCACCTCCGTGGGCGCCAGCATGGCGGCCTGCCGCCCGTTGTCGACGACCTGCAGCATCGCCCGCAGCGCGACGACGGTCTTGCCCGCGCCGACGTCCCCCTGCACGAGCCGGTTCATCGGCAGCGGCCGGCCGAGGTCCTCCGCGATCTCCCCGCCGACCGACTTCTGCCCGGCGGTGAGCGGGAACGGCAGGATCGCGTCGAACGCCTCGAGCAGCCCGCCCGCCTTGCGCGGCGACGGCGCCGCGGGCCGGTGCATCGCCCGCTCCCGCTGCAGCGACAGCGCCAGCTGGACGCCGAACGCCTCGTCCCACACCAGCCGGCCCTTCGCCGCGTGCCGGTCCGCCTCGGACTGCGGCACGTGGATCTTGCGCAGCGCGGCGCCCAGCGGCATGAGCTCGTGCTCGTGCCGCAGGTCCTCGGGCAGCGGGTCGGTCGGGTCGTCGAGCAGTGCGAGCACCTGGCGGACGCTGCGGGCGATGGCCTGCGACCGGACACCCTTGGTGGCCGGGTAGATGGAGATGAACGGCCGGTCCTCGGCGTCCTCCTCCAGCTCCTCGAACTCGGGGTGGGTGAGCTGCAGCGTGGTCTGCCGGCCGGTGCGGAAGACCGAGACCGTGCCGGAGAACATCAGCGTGCGCCCGACCTGGACGAACCCCTTGACCTTCTGCGCGTTGAAGAAGGTGCAGGACAGCGTGGCGCCCTTCGCGTCCCGGATCGTGCAGTTCATGAGCTGCCCGCGCCGGGTGCGCATCGGCCGGGTGGTCGCCGAGGCCACCGTGGCGATCACCGTGACGTACTCGCCCACCTCGAGCCCGGCGATGTCGGTGAGCTTGCCGCGCTCGACGTACCGGCGCGGGTAGTGCCGCACCAGGTCGCCGACGGTGTGCAGCTCGAGCTTGCCGCCCAGCGCGTTCGCCGACGTCTTGCCGATCACGTCGATCAGCCGGGTGTCCATGTCGATCTTCGAGAGGGCCACTACTCCACTCCCAGCACCAGCGGGAAGTCCGCCTGCCCGCCGCGGTAGACCACGAGGTCGACCTCCGGGTGGGTGCGGCGCAGGTCCTCGGCCAGCCCGCTGCCCAGCTCCTCGGGCGCGTCGGCCCCCAGGAGCGCGGTGACGAGCTCACCACCCGGCGTCAGCATGCGGTGAGCCAACCACAGGGCACCGACAGTCAGGTCGGGGGCGATCAGCACGACCTCGCCCTCGCTCATCCCGAGCACCTCGCCCGGCGCGCACCGGCCCACCCAGGTGAGCGCCTCCGCCTCCGCCACCACGAGCCCGCCGGTCCGGGTGCCGGCGGCGGCCTCGGCCATGGCGACGACGTCGTCGGCGGCGTTGCGGGACAGGTCGTGCACGGCGAGGGCGGCGAGGCCCTGCGGCACGGACGTCGTGGGGACGACGACCACCTCGCGGCCCTCGTCCCGCGCCGCGCCGGCGACCCGGGAGGCCAGGCTGAGCAGGCCGACGTCGCAGGTCATGAGCGCGACGTGCGCCGCGCCGGTGGCCTCGACGGCGTCGGCCAGCTCCCGGCCCGAGACGGTGTGCCCGGGCCGGGTCTCCAACACGTCCGCGCCCGCGGCCCGGGCGAGCTCGGCCACCCCGGCCCCCGAGGCGATCATCAGCACCGCGCGCGGCCGGCGGAAGGTGGGGCGTTCGGGCTCGGGCGGGCGGTCGTCGAAGCGCATGACGGTGACCCGGTGCGGCCGGCCCGCCTCGATCCCGGCCTCGATCGCCGCGCCGACGTCCGTGCAGTGGACGTGCACGTTCCAGGTCCCGGACCCGTCGCCGACGACGACCACGGAGTCCCCGAGGGACGTGAGCCGGGCGCGCAGGGCGGTCACCGCGTCGTCGGTGGTCCGGTCGAGGAGGTACATGACCTCGCTGTCGTACTGCTCCGACCCGGACTCGCGGGCCGCGGTGAGCGCCGCGCGGTCCCGGACGACCACCCGCGAGCGCTCCGGGACCCGGCCCGCGCAGGCCTCGACCAGGGCGTCGAGCACCACGGCGACGCCGAGCCCGCCCGCGTCGACCACCCCGGCCCGACTCAGCTCGGCGAGCTGGCCGGTGGTGCGGGCGACGGCCGCGTGGGCGGCGTCGGCGACCGCGACCGGGTCCCCGCCGAGCTCGGCGGCCGCCTCGGCCGCGGCGGCGATGACGGTGAGCATCGTGCCCTCGCGCGGCTCGGCGACGGCGGCAGTGGCCAGCTCGGCGGCCCGGCGCAGCGCGCCCGCGAGGTCCTCGCCCGCGCCGAGCGCCTCGGCGAGCCCACGCAGCAGCTGGGAGAGGATGGTCCCGGAGTTCCCGCGGGCGCCGCGCAGCGCGCCCTTGGCCAGCGCCGCGGCGACCTCCGCCGGCTCGTCGGAACCCTGGTCGACGGCGTCGGCCCCGGCCCGCATGGTGAGGAGCATGTTGGTGCCGGTGTCCGCGTCGGCGACCGGGAAGACGTTGATCCCGTCGAGCTCGCCGCGGTGCCGGTCGAGCCCCGCCACGGCGGCGGTGGCCCAGCGCCGGAGCAGGGCGGCGTCGAGCGTCACGGGCACGTTCCCACCCTATCGAGCGGGCGCGTCGGACGATCGCGGTCCGTCAGGGGCGGGGGGCCGGTGGGAGGGCCGGCGGACGGGCGGTTACCCTGGACGGCACGTGCCCGGGGCGACCCGGGCCTCGCATCGTTGTCTGTCTACCCCGAGGAGTGTCCGACGTGGCTGCCGTCTGCGACGTCTGCGGCAAGGGTCCGGGCTTCGGCATGTCCGTCTCGCACTCGCACCGCCGTACCCACCGTCGCTGGAACCCGAACATCCAGACCGTGCGCGCCAAGGTCGACGGTGGCAACCGTCAGCGCCTGAACGTGTGCACCTCCTGCCTCAAGGCGGGCAAGGTCGGGCGCGCCTGACGCCGAGCGACCGCGAGACCCGAACGGGGCGGCCTCCTTGTGGAGGCCGCCCCGTCGTCGTGCGCGGAGGCGGGTGTGGCCGAGGAGATTCGACCACGGCCGGGTACGAGGGTCAGCCTCACCTCAGTCGACGTCGATCTGAGGGAGGCCTGCCGGTGGGGCTGCGACTGCCGCTCGGCGAGGTGACGGTGATCCTGGGTCCGGCCGTGGCCCGGCGCCGGCTCATGTACGCACTGGACGAGGACCGGACCCGGTGTGCCGACGGGCACGAGACCGGCGCCCTGCGCCTCACGGCCCGGGTGTCCGACGCGCTGGCCGACCGCATGGGCATGATCGAGCGCGCCGCCGCGTCCGACGCCGCGCTCGTGCTGGTCGACCGCCTGACGGACGGCCTGGACGCCCCGCAGCGGCGGCTGGTGCTGCGCGCGGCCCGGGGGCTCGCCCGGCCGGACCGTGCGGTGCTCGTGGAGGACGCCGACCCGGTGGCGGCGCTGGCGCAGGCGGACGGCGCACTGCGCACGGACCGGCGAGGCGCCGTCGCGGCGGAGCCGATCGGCGCGATCGACTACTTGGCCTCGTAGGTCAGGCAGTCGGCGACGTCCTGGTCCTTCCCGATCTCGACGGACGGGGCGGTGCACTCGAGGTTCTCGTTGTGCCGGCACCCGGCGCGGTGGCAGGCGCCGACCATCCCGTTGCGGCCGAGTCCGCCGCGGAACGAGATCTCGACGAAGGTGCCGCAGTGCGCGTGGTCGCCGGCGATGGTGATCGCCCCGGCGTGGCAGTCGGAGTCCTGGTTGTAGGAACAGCGGCGCGATCCGGGCACACCTCGCGCAGGCCGCGGAGATCGTGAACCAGGACACGTACGCCCGGGTTACGGCAGGCGCCAGTCGACGGGCTCGCCGCCGATCTCCTCGAGCAGGTCGTTGGCCCGGCTGAAGGGCCGCGAGCCGAAGAACCCGCGGTCCGCCGACATCGGGCTCGGGTGCGCCGACTCGATGATCGGGACGTCGACGAGCAGGGGCGCGAGGTTGCGCGCGTCCCGCCCCCAGAGGATCGCCACCAGCGGCTCCGCGTCCCGCTCGACGAGCGCGCGGATCGCCTGCTCGGTGACGGCCTCCCAGCCCTTGTCGCGGTGCGAGCCGGGCGAGCCGGGCTCGACCGTGAGGCACCTGTTGAGCAGCAGCACGCCCTGCTTCGTCCACGGCGTGAGATCGCCCGACGACGGCAGCGGCAGCCCCAGGTCCTCCTGGTACTCCTTGAAGATGTTGACCAGGGAGCGCGGCAGCGGGCGGGTGTCGGCGGACACCGAGAAGGACAGCCCGACGGCGTGCCCCGGCGTCGGGTAGGGGTCCTGGCCCACGATCAGCACCCGGACCTCGTCGAACGGCTGCTGGAAGGCCCGCAGCACGTTCACCCCAGCCGGCAGGTACCTGCGGCCCGCGGCGAGCTCGGTGCGCAGGAACTCGCCCATCTGCGCCACGACGGGCGCAACGGGCTCCAGCGCCTGCGCCCAGCCCTCCTCGACGACCTCGGCCAGCGGCTTCGCGGCCATCAGACGTCCAGCCGGCGCAGCTCGGCGCGGAACCGCTTGCCCCGCTGCACGTACGAGTCGACCGCGTACTGGAACCGGTCCTCCGGCACCTCGTAGCCCTCGCGCACGCGGGCGGGGATGCCGAGCGCCATCCGGCGGGGCGGGATCACGGCGTTGGGCGAGACGACGGCGCCGGCGGCAACGATCGCGCCCTCGCCGATCGTCGAGCCGTTGAGCACGACCGAGCCCGAGGAGATCAGCACCTTGTCGGCGATGTCGGCCGCCTCGATGTGCACGTTGTGCCCCACCGTGCAGTCGTTGCCGATCAGCGTGGGCTGCCGGGCCGTGGTGTGGATGATCGAGCCGTCCTGGATGCTGGTGCGCTCGCCGACCACGATGTAGCCGTCGTCGCCGCGGAGCACTGCGGTCGGCCACACCGACGCCTGCGCCCCCAGCCTCACGTTCCCGATGACGACCGCGTCCGGGTGGACGTAGGCCTCGGGATGGATGTCGGGTTCGACGTCACCGAGCGCGTAGACAGCCACGGCCGGAGCCTACTTTCGCCCGGCGGGGCCGCCCTCCCGGGCCTCGCGCTCCATCCGTTCCGCCAGCTCGTCGACGACGAGGGCATCCCGGTCGAGCGTGCCCGTCCGGTAGGCCGAGCGCGCCAGGATCTGCGAGATCACCGGAGCGGTGACGGCCTGGAAGAGGATCACCAGGATCAGCGTGGCGGCGTTCTCGAAGTCCAGCCGGATCGCCGTGCCCAGCAGGATCAGCAGCAGGCCGAGGGTCTGCGGCTTGGTCGCGGCCTGCAGCCGGGCGGGCAGGTCGGGCAGCCGGACCAGCCCGAGCGCCCCCAGCAGGCAGGACAGCGCGCCGAGCAGCAGGAACACGGCCGAGACGACGTCCGTGACCACCTGTCCGCTCACCGGTGCCGCTCCCACCGCTCGACCAGCCGCGCCGCCGTGGCCGACCCCACGAACCCGACGAGCGCGACGGCCACCATCAGCGGGATCGTCGACCCGTCCCGGTAGATCGCGATGTAGACGGCCGAGGCGGCGACGATCAGCACCACGAACACGTCGAGCGCGGCGATCCGGTCCAGCGTCCCAGGCCCGCGCAGCACGCGCGCGACGGTGACCAGCGCCGCGGCCGCGAGCATGCCCAGCACCAGGGCGAACACGACGGTCATTCCCCCACCGCCCGGACCACGCGCTCCTGCAGCCGCGCCATCTGCCGGCGCACGCGTGCGATGTCGGCCGGGCCCCGCAGGCCCAGCGCGTACACGTACAGGCGGCTGCCCGCCCGGTCGATCTGCAGCACGAAGCTCCCCGGGGTCAGCGCCGCGGCGGCGGCGACGAGGGTGGTGATCCGCTCGGACCCGGTCCGCAGCGGGACGGCGACGATCCCGGCCCGGGCCCGCGGGCCGTACCGGACCGTCTCCCACGCGACCAGCGCACCGGAGACGACCAGGTCGGCCAGGAGCCAGCCGCCCAGCTGCAGCAGTGGCCAGGGCCGGAAGGGCAGCCGCGCCAGCAGCGGCAGCGGGAACAGCGCGGTCACGGCGGCGGCGACGAGGATCCCGCCGACCACGATCTTCACCGAGATCGTGCCCCAGAGCAGGACCCACACGACGGTCAGCCAGAGGACCTGGGGCCAGCGGCGCAGGACGGTCATCCCAGCACCGCCTCGATGTAGGGCGTGCGGGCCAGCAGGTCCGACCCCGCCTGCTCGGTGATCGCGGACAGCGGCCCCGCCGCGACGACGATCGCGATGCTCACCGCGATCAACGCGACGGTGGCCGCGTACATCGGCCGCGAGGCCCGCGCGGTGCCGACGACCAGCTCGTCCGTCGGGTCGGGGTCGGGCAGCGGCTCCTTCTCGGCGCCCCAGAAGACCCGCACCCAGACCCGGACCACGGCGTAGAGCGTGAGCAGGCTGGCGAGGACCACGAACCCGGCGACGACGGCGGTGGCCGCCCCGCCCGTGGCCCCGGCCTGCAGCAGCGCCAGCTTCGCGACGAACCCCGACGTCGGCGGGATGCCGGCGAGGGTGAGCGCCGGGACCGCGAAGAGCACGGCCAGCACCGGGGACCGCCGCGCGAGCCCGCCCATCGCGTCGATCGACACGGTCCCCGTCCGCCGCGTGATCAGGCCGCTGACCAGGAACAGCGTGGCCTGCACGGTGATGTGGTGGACGATGTAGAGGGCCGTGCCGGCCGCGCCCCGGGCGTCGTACACCGCGAGGCCGAACAGCATGAAGCCGATGTGGCTGACCAGCAGGAAGGACAGCAACCGGTTGAGGTCGTCCTGGGCCAGCGCGCCGAGCGCGCCCACCACCATCGTCAGCACGGCCAGCACCAGGAGCACGGTCGACGGGCCGGTGCCGGGGAAGACCAGCGTCTGGGTGCGCAGCAGCGCGTAGACGCCGACCTTGGTCAGCAGGCCCGCGAACAAGGCGGTGACCGGCGCGGGCGCGTTCGGGTAGCTGTCCGGCAGCCAGAAGTGCAGCGGCACCATCGCCGCCTTGATCCCGAACGTGACGATCGTGAGCATCGACAGCAGCGTCCGCAGCCCCTCCGGCAGCGCCGCCACCCGGCCGGCGAGGTCGGCCAGGTTGACCGTGCCCGTGGCCGCGTAGACCAGCGCGATCGTGGTGAGGAACAGCAGCGACGACGTGAGCGAGATGATCACGTACGTCATGCCGGAGCGGATCCGGGAGGCGCTGGTGCGCCGGGTGATCAGCACGTACGACGCGGCCAGCATGATCTCGAACGCCACGAACAGGCTGAACAGGTCGCCGGTGAGGTAGGCCAGCGACACGCCGGTCGAGAGCAGCAGGAAGATCGGGTGGAACGTGGTGCTGGCGGTCTCGCGGCCGTAGTCGGAGATCCGCTGGCCGATCGCGTAGACCAGCACGGCGAGCGTGACCACCGTCGAGATCAGCAGCAGCAGCGCGGAGAGCCGGTCCGCCACCAGCACGATCCCGACGGGCGCGGGCCAGCCGCCCAGCTCGGCGACGACGGGGCCGGTGCGGTCCGCCGCGACCAGCAGCACCGCGGCCACGACCGAGACCGCGGCGAGCACCACGATGCCGATCAGCCGCTGGATGCGCGCCGAGCGGGCGGCCAGCACCGTCAGGGCCGCGCCCAGGATGGGCAGCAGGACGGGCAGCGTGACGAGCGTGGTCACCGGGCCGCCCCGCTCCCGCTGACCTCCGCCGGCTCGTCCGGGCGGTCCGACGCCGCCGCGGAGCCCGGATCCTCCTCGTCGTCCGGGCCCTCGGCGTCCTCCTCCATGGAGCCCTCGGGACGCTCCCGCTCGGCGACGCGGCGGTCCTCGACGTCGTCCTGGACCTCGTCGCGGCCGGTCAGCACCCAGCTGCGGTAGCCCAGGGCCAGCAGGTAGGTGGTGAGCGCGAAGGTGATCACGATGGCGGTCAGCGCGAGGGCCTGCGGGAGCGGGTCGGCGAACTCCTCGGGCAGCGCGGTGCCCAGCACGGGCGCGCGGGCGGGTGGGCCGCCGGCGAGCTGCAGCAGCAGGTTGGCGCCGTGGCCGAGCACCACGATGCCGATCAGGATCCGCATCAGCGAGCGCTGCAGCAGCAGGTAGAAGCCCACGGAGTAGAGGACCGCCAACACGACGGCCATCGCGATGTTGATCGTGATCACGGTCCTGCCTCCTCCCCGGCCGCCTCCCGCGCGTCGCGCTCGATCCCGCTGCCCAGCGAGCGCAGCAGGTCGAGCACCACGCCGATGATCAGCAGGTACACGCCGATGTCGAGCAGCAGGCTGGAGACCAGGTCGACGGTGCCGATCAGCGGGATCTCGAACGTCACCTTCGCGCTGGCCAGGACCGGCGCGCCGAACGCGGCCGGGGCGAGTGCGGAGACCACGGCGACCAGCAGGCCGAGCCCCATGAGCACGGGCGGGCGCAGGACGAGCCGGGAGCCGATCTCGGCGCCCTCGGAGCCGCCGCCCGCGATGTAGCGCAGCACGAAGGCCAGCCCGGCGACCAGGCCGCCGGAGAACCCGCCGCCGGGAGCGTAGTGGCCCACGATCAGCAGGTAGACCGAGAAGACCAGCACCGTCGGGAAGAGGAACCGCGCGGCCGCCTCCAGCAGCAGGGTCCGGTTGGTGCGCACGGGGCAGGCCCCCGGCAGCGTCCACTCCCCCTCCGGCTCGTCCCACTGCGTGAACGGCACCTGTTCGCGGGTGCTCATCCCAGGACCTCCTTCTCGTGCTCGGGGGTGCCGCCGCCGGCCGTGCGCCGCTTGTCGAAGCGGGTGGCGAGCACGAGGCTCGCCGTGCCGGCCGCGGCGATGAGCAGCACGGTGATCTCGCCGACGGTGTCCAGCGCGCGGAAGTCGACGAGGATCGCCGCGATGACGTTGTCCGCCCCGGCCTCCGGGGCGCGGGCCACGAACTCGCCGCTCGCGGCGGGTGGCTGCTGGCGTGCACCGCTGAGGACCACGCCCGCGACCGCGACGAACACGCCCGTGACGGTCGCGAGGGCGGCCTTGCGCAGCTCGGTGCCGCGCCGCGGGCGGGTCCCCGGCTCGGTGTCGGGGCGGTCGCCGGGGTCGAAGTGCGCCGGCAGCCGGCGCAGCACGAACACGAAGGCGACCAGCGTCAGCGTCTCGACCAGGAACTGCGCCAGGGCGAGGTCCGGCGCGCCGTCGACGACGAACAGCCCGCCGATCCCGTAGCCGATCGCGCCGACCAGCAGGACGGCGGTGAACCGCCGGCGGACCCGGGTCAGCGCGAGGGCCGCGGCCACCACGATGAGCCCCAGCGGGAGCTGCAGCAGCGACGACACCAGCGACTGGTCCTGCGGCCAGGTCCCGCCGGTGGTCAGCGCGATGCCGGGCAGGACGAGCACCGTGCACAGCAGGACACCCAGGTAGACGGGCAGTGAACCGACCTGCACGCGACCGGTGACCTGGGTGGCGGCCCGCTCCAGCCCGGCCACCGCGATCTCGTACCCGCGCTGCGCCGACAGCGGGTGGCGGAGCGCCCGGTGCAGGCCGGTGATCCGCTCGCGCCCGACGTGCAGCGCGAGGCCCCCGGCCAGCGCGACCACGGAGAACAGCAGCGGAAGCGAGAGCCCGTGCCAGAGCGCGAGGTGGTAGTCCGCCTCGGTCGCGTCGGTGGCCGGGTAGGCCTCGGCGTAGGGCTGGGCCAGGGCGTCGACCAGCGGCGGGACGCAGCCGAGCACCAGCCCGGCGACCGCGGCGGTCCAGGTCGGTGCGAGCAGGCCCGGGGCGGGCCGCTTCGGGTCGACGGGCTCGACGCCGGGCTTGTCGGCGAAGGCACCCCACAGGAAGCGCGCGGAGTAGGCGACGGTGAGGACCGAGCCGGCGAGCAGGCCGAGCGCGAGGACCCAGCCCCGCGCGCCGCCCTGGTGCACGAAGGCCTCGAACGCCGCCTCCTTGCCCAGGAACCCGAGCAGGAACGGCACGCCGGCCATGGACGCCGCGGCCAGCACGGCGGCGACCGCGAGGCCCGGCAGCCTGCGCCCGAGCCCGGACAGCGCGCCGACCTCCCGGGTGCCGGTGACCTTGTCGACGATCCCGACGACCATGAACAGCGGAGCCTTGAACAGGCCGTGGGCCAGCAGCATGGTCAGCGCCGCGACCTCGCCGATCCGGTCGCCGGAGCCGAACAGCACCATGAGGAAGCCGAGCTGGCTCACCGTGCCGAAGGCCAGCAGCCGCTTCAGGTCCGTCTCGTGCAGTGCCCGCCAGCCGCCGATCACCATCGTGACCAGCCCCAGCACGGCGATCGGCACCCACCACTCCGCCCGGTCGGCGAAGCCCGGGGAGAGCCGGCCCACCAGCACCACACCGGCCTTCACCATCGACGCCGCGTGCAGGTAGGCGCTCACCGGCGTGGGCGCGGCCATCGCCGCGGGGAGCCAGGGGTGGAACGGCGCCTGGGCGGACTTGGTGAGCGCACCGACCAGGATCAGCGCGACGCCGGTCGCGGCCACCCCGCCCGCCGGCGGCGCGGCGACGATCTCCGAGATCCGGTAGGTGCCGGCGGACTCGCCCACGAACACGATCCCGAGCAGCATCGCGAGCCCGCCGAAGACCGTGACCAGCAGCGCCTGGACGGCCGCGCGCCGGTTGGCCCGGTGCAGCCCGCTCTGCCCGACCAGCAGGAACGACGCGATCGACGTCAGCTCCCAGAAGACGTAGAGGGTGAGCAGGTCGTCCGCCAGGACGAGGCCGAGCATCGCCCCGGCGAACGCGAGCAGCAGCGCCGAGTTCCGCGGGGCGTCGCGGCTCTCCCTGCCGAAGTACCAGGCGCTGTAGGCCAGGATCAGGGCCCCGAGCCCGCCGACCAGCACGATCATGACCAGGCCCAGCGCGTCGAGCCGGAACCCGAGCTCGAGGTCGAGCGCCGCGGACCAGGTCACCGTCTCCTCGAGGCCGGGCCCGAGCGCCGCACCGAGGTGGGCGAACCCCCAGACCAGCGTCGCGGCGGGGAGCACCGCGGCGATCCCGAACGCGGCGCGCCGGCTGCGCCGCGACACCAGCGGCAGCAGCGCGGCCACCACGAGATGGGCGACGACGAGCGCGAGCAAGACACCTCCGTCCCGCGACCACCGTGCAGCGCGCATGCTCGCAGGGAGCGGCCCGGCTCAAGGGGTGCGTCGGGTCGTTGACGAGCTTCGGACAGATTGCGCCGGAGGCCGGCGCCGCCACCGATCCTACTGGTCGGGGTCGCGGCCGCCCCTCCTCAGGCGATGATCTTGGCGAAGCAGAGGCTGTCCGGTTCCTCCCGGTACACCCCGAACCGCGCGATCGGCGCGTAGCCGGAGCTGCGGTAGAGCGCGACCGCCTCCGGCTGCTTCGTGCCCGTCTCGAGGATCATCCGGCGCCGCCCCGCCGCGGCCGCCGAGCGCTCGATCGCGGCGAGCACCGCGCGGGCGTGTCCCCTCCCCCGGGCCTCCGGGACGACGTACATCCGCTTGATCTCGGCGTCGCCGTCGCGGATCCCGGGGTCGTCCGCCTCGGCGTCGCGCACCCGCCAGCCGCCCGCCGCGACCGGCGCACCCTCGCCGTAGCCCACGAGGAAGAGCCCGTGCGGGGCGGCGAACTCCGCGGGGTCGGTGCGCGTCTCGTCGTGGCCGCCGTAGCGCTCGACGTAGACCTGCTGGACCGCGGCGATCAGCCGCTGCGCGTCGGGATGGTCGAAGGCGGTGGCGCGGAGGTCGAGCGTCATGCGGCGACGGTGGACCGCGTGCGGCGGCCTGCCGTGACCAGCACCGCGAGACACACGGCGGCGACCGCGGCCACCACCACGAGCAGCACCGGGTACGGCACGTGGACGGCGAGCGGCGCCAGGATCACCGGCAGCAGGAACCCGCCGTAGGTCAGCGTGTAGTAGACGGCGGTGAGCCCGGCCAGGTGCGCCGGCTCGGCGATCCGCTGCACCTCCAGCAGCCCGGAGACCAGCGAGATGCCGTAGGCCCCGCCCAGGACCGCCGACGCGACGAACGCCACGACCAGCGAACCGGTCAGCGCCGTGACCGCGGCGACCAGGGTCCCGAGGACGATCAGCGCCAGGCCGAGCCGGGCGCCGGCGAGCGGGGCGCGGGCGTCGAGCCGGCGGGCGGCGGACTGGATCGCGATACCCGCCGACAACGTCACGGCCGTGAGCCCGGTGGCGAAGATCAGTCCGAAGCCGGCCGTGCGCTGCGCCCCGAGGGCGGCCGGCTGCACGGCGAAGGACAGGGCGGGCCCGGCGAAGACCCACGGGGCCAGCGGCAGCACCAGGCCGCGGAAGCGCGGGTGCGCCGCCGCCGGCACCTTCAGGTCCGCGACGAGCGACCGCCGCGGCGCCGTCTCCGGCAGCCGCGTCTCGGGTGCGCGGGTGACCAGCGCGATCACCGGCAGGGTGAGCACGATGTGCACCAGGTAGGGCAGCTCCATGGGCAGCGGCGCCCACTGGGCCAGCACGCCGCCGACCACCGGACCCACGCCGAACCCCGCGGACAGCGCGAGCGCGGCGCGGCGGGCGCCCGAGCCCGGGTCCGCCTCGGTGTCGTACGGGGCCTGCGAGAGCTCCTTCACCCACGTCGTCCCGACGGCCATGGCCACGCCGGTGACCACGCCGAACAGGAAGCGGCCGGTGAACAGCAGCGCCTCGGAGAAGGCCCCGGCGGCGAGGACCGCGCTCGCCGGCACGGACGCGACCAACGCCGGCAGCAGGACCCGCCGGCGGCCGAGCCGGTCCGACAGCGGGCCCCCGACGAGCAGGCCCGGCGCGAGCCCGGCCACGTAGACGCCGAAGAACGCCGCGACGACCGTGGCCGAGTAGTGCCCCTGCTCGCGGTACATGACCATGAGCGGGCTGAACTGGTTCGCGCCGTAGCCGATCACGAACAGCACCGCCGCGACGCGCGCCCACGCCCTCATCCGTCCTCCCACGTCGGGCACCAACCCGTCGGCGCCGGGCTGCGTTCCCCGGGGAGACGCAGACCTCATGCGCGCTGCTTGGCCTTCTGCCGCCAGGTGGTGAGCACGCGCTCGGTGTAGCCGTTGGGCTCGGTGCGGCCGGTGAGGACGAGTTCCAGGGCGGCCTGGAAGCTCTCGCTGCCGTCGAGGTCCTTGGCCATCGGCGGGTAGCCCGGCTCGTTCGCGTTCTGCTCGTCGACCAGGGCGGCCATGCGGGCGAAGGTGTCCCGGACGGTCTTCTCCTCGACCACGCCGTGGTGCAGCCAGTTCGCGATGAGCTGGCTGGAGATCCGCAGGGTCGCCCGGTCCTCCATCAGCCCGACGCCCTCGAGGTCCGGCACGGTGGAGCAGCCGATGCCCAGGCCCACCCAGCGGACGACGTAACCGAGGATCGACTGCGCGTTCGTCTCGAGCTCGTGGGTCTTCTGCTCGTCCGTGAGCTCCCCGTCGAGGATCGGCAGCACGAGCAGCTTCTCCCGGTCGGTGACGGGCCGCTTCGCGATGTCCTCCTGGACGGCGTGCACGTCCGTGCGGAGGTAGTGCAACGCGTGCAGGGTCGCCGCGGTCGGCGAGGGCACCCACGCGCAGTTGGCGCCCTGCTTCGGCTGGGCGCCCTTCTGCTCCAGCATGTCGGCCATCGCCGCGGGCTTGGCCCACATGCCCTTGCCGATCTGCGCCGTGTGCGCGAACCCGGAGGCGAGCGCGACGTCGACGTTGCGGTCCTCGTAGGCGTTGAGCCAGGTCGACGACTTCATGTCGCCCTTGGGGACCACCGGGCCGGCCGCGAAGCAGGTGTGGATCTCGTCGCCGGTGCGGTCGAGGAAGCCGGTGTTGACGAAGATGACCCGGTCGGCGGCGGCCGCGATCGCGCTCGCGAGGTTCACACTGGTGCGCTTCTCCTCGTCCATGATGCCGATCTTGAGCGTGCGCGCGGGCAGGCCGAGGGCCTCCTCCACGGCGGCGAACAGCTCGACGGTCAGCGCCACCTCGTCCGGCCCGTGCTGCTTGGGCTTGACGATGTACATCGACCCGCTGCGGGAGTTGGAGAACCGGCCCTTCCCCTGCAGGTCGTACTGCGCGGCGGTGGCCGTGACCAGCGCGTCGAGCACGCCCTCGGCGATCTCCTCGCCCTCGGCGGTGCGCACCGCATTGGTCGTCATGTGGTGCCCGACGTTGCGGACCAGCAGCAGCGACCGGCCCGGCAGGGTGAGCGGCGAGCCGTCGGGACCGGTGTACTCGCGGTCGCCGTTCACCCGCCGGGTGACGGTCTCCCCGCCCTTCCGGAACTCCGACACCAGCTCGCCGGTCATCAGGCCGAGCCAGGTGCGGTAGGCCAGGGCCTTGTCCTCGCCGTCGACCGTCGCGACCGAGTCCTCGAGGTCGACGATGGTGGTGACCGCGGACTCCAGCACGACGTCGGCCACGTCGGCGTGGTGCTGCCGGCCGACGCGGTGCGTCGGGTCGATCGTCAGCTCGACGTGCAGGCCGTTGCGCCGCAGCAGGATCGCGGCGCGGCCCTCGCCGTCCGGCGCGCGGAAGCCGGCGAACTGCCCGGCGTCGGCCAGCGCGCTCTCGCCGCCCCCGGTGAACGCGACGAAACCCTGCTCCGAGCCCGAGTAGGCGGTGACGTCCGCGTGCGAGCCCTGGGCCAGCGGGAACAGCTCGTCGAGCAGCTCGTCCGCGGCGGCGATGACCTGTGCGCCGCGCTGCTCGTCGTAGCCCTTGGCGAGCTCGTGGTCGAGCGGCAGCGCGTCGGTGCCGTAGAAGGCGTCGTAGAGCGAGCCCCAGCGGGCGTTGGCCGCGTTGAGCGCGTACCGCGGCACGGTGGCCGGGACGACCAGCTGCGGGCCGGGAACCTCGGCGATCTCGGCGTCGACGTCGCCGACCGAGATCGAGGCCGGCTCGTCGGCGGGCAGGAGGTAGCCCAGCTCGGTGAGCAGCTTCTGGTAGGCCTCGGGCTCGCCCGGGCCGTGGGCCTCGTGCCAGGTGTCGATCCGCGACTGGATCTCGTCCCGGCGGGCCAGCAGCTCGGCGATCCGCGGGGCGAAGCGCCCCTGCAGGTCCGCGAGCGCACCCCAGAAGGCCTCGGGGGCCAGGTCCAGGCCCGCCAGCAGCTCGTCCTCCACGAACCGCCGGAGCTCGGGGTCGACCTGAAGTCCTGCGGTGCCGGCCATCGCGGCGTCCTCTCTCCTCGACTCTGCTGCGGCGTCTTTTCTACCATACGGACTGGCGTTTCCGCATCGTGGAATGTAGGGTCGATCCTTGTGACCGACGGCACCACGTCCCGGCCCGATGTACCCCGCGCGGGCGGCGTCCAGTCGCTGGCCCGGGCGTTCGGACTGCTCGAGACGCTGGCGGAGGCGGGTGGCGAGGCCGGGCTGTCCGAGCTCGCCGACCGGACCGGGCTCGCCCCGGCGACCATCCACCGGTTGGTGCGCACCCTCGTCGACCTGGGTTACCTGCGGCAGCTGCCCTCGCGGCGCTACACGCTCGGCCCGAAGCTCGTCGGTCTGGGCGAGACGGCCGCGCGCCAGTTCGGCCGCTGGGCCACCCCCGTGCTCGCGGACCTCGTCGCCGAGATCGGCGAGACGGCGAACCTCGCGGTGCTCGACGGCGACCGCGCGGTCTACGTCGCGCAGGTCCCCTCGCCGCACCAGATGCGGATGTTCACCGAGATCGGGCGGCGGGTCCCGGTGCACTGCACGGGCGTCGGCAAGGCACTGCTGTCCGCGCTGCCGCCCGCCGACGCGGCCGCCGTCGTCGCGCGCACCGGCCTCCCCGCCGTCACGCCGACCACGATCACCGACCCGGAGGTGCTCGCCCGTGAGCTGGCCGTCGCCCGCGAGCGGGGCTACGTGCTCGACGAGGGCGAGCAGGAGACCGGCGTGCGCTGCGTCGCCGCGCCCGTGGCCGGGCCGCACGGCTCGGCCGCCGTCTCGGTCTCCGGCCCCCTCTCCCGCATGGACGACACCGCCGTCGCCCGGATCGCGCCGCTCGTCGTCGCGGCCGGCCGGCGACTGGGCACCCTGCTCGCGACCGCCTGACCCCGGCGACCGCGGCCGATTCGAGACGGCCGGGCCGCCCGTGCCGCCCTACGCTTTCCCCGTTCCCACCACGAGCCGTGACAAGGAGGTCAGATGGCACTCGATCCCGTGGCCCGCGCCGCGATCGTCGCGGCCCTGGGCCCCGACGACATAGTCGACGACCCCGTGCAGACCCGCGCCTACGAGTGCGACGGCCTGACCGGGTACCGGGTCCGTCCCGAGATCGTGCTCATCCCCCGCGACGCGGAGGGGGTCGCCCGGGCGGTGAAGGCCTGCCACCGCAACAGGGTCCCGTTCGTCGCCCGCGGCGCCGGCACCGGGCTCTCCGGCGGCGCGCTGCCGGTGGCCGACGGCGTGGTGATCTCCCTGGCCCGCCTCAAGCGGGTGCTGGAGGTCGACCCGGAGAACCGGCGCGCCGTCGTCGAGCCCGGGGTCACCAACCTGGAGATCACCGCGGCCGTCGCGGCGCACGGGCTCTACTACGCGCCCGATCCCTCGTCGCAGCAGGTGTGCACGATCGGCGGCAACGTCGCGGAGAACTCCGGCGGCGCGCACTGCCTCAAGTACGGGTTCACCACGAACCACGTGCTGTCCATGGAGGTCGTGCTGCCCGACGGCGAGCTGGTCACCCTCGGCGGCAACTCCCCCGAGCAGCAGGGCCCGGACCTGCGCGGGGTGTTCCTCGGCTCCGAGGGCACGCTGGGGATCACCACGAAGATCACCGTGCGGCTGCTGCGCACCCCGGAGACGGTGCGGACGCTGCTGGCGGACTTCCCGTCCGTCGCCGAGGCGGGCGAGGTGGTCTCGGACATCGTCGCGGCCGGGATCGTGCCCGCGGCCGTCGAGATGATGGACACGCTGGCGATCGAGGCGGCCGAGGAGGCGGTGCACGCCGGCTACACGGTGGGTGTCCCGGCCGCGCTGGTCGTGGAGCTCGACGGCCCGATCGAGCAGTGCGACGCCGAGTTCTCGCAGGTCAAGGAGATCTGCGACGCCCACGGCTGCACCCGCCTGCACATCGCGGGCTCGCCGGAGGAGCGGGCGGCGATCTGGCGCGGGCGCAAGGCGGCCTTCGCCGCGGTCGGCCGGATCTCGCCGGACTACTTCGTGCAGGACGGCGTGGTCCCCCGCACCCGGCTCGCCGAGGTGCTCGGCCGCATCGCCGACATGGGCGACGAGGCCGGCCTGCGCGTGGCCAACGTCTTCCACGCCGGCGACGGCAACCTCCACCCGCTCGTCCTCTACAGCGCCGCCGCGGGCGAGACCGAGCGCGCCGAGGAGCTGTCCGGGGCGATCGCGGAACTCTGCGTGGAGCTGGGCGGGTCGCTGTCCGGCGAGCACGGCATCGGCACGGACAAGGCGTGCTCGATGCCCACGATGTACGGCGAGGAGGACCTCGCGGTGATGCAGCGGGTGCGGGACGCCTTCGACCCCGAGGGCATCTGCAACCCGGGCAAGGTCCTGCCCACGCCGCGGCTGTGCGGCGAACGGCCCGGGAAGTACCGGCCGCACCCGCTGGAGGAGTCGGGAGTGATCGAGCGGCTATGAAGAATCGGGAGGGGACCCTCACGGCACTGAAGCCGGCGTCGTTGAAGGAGGCCCGCGAGGCCGTCCTCGACACCGCCGGCCGGATATCCGTCGCCGGGGCCGGGACGGCCGCGGACTGGGCGGGCCGGCTCGGGCCCGTCGACGCCGTGCTCGACACCACCGGGCTGAGCGGCGTCATCACCCACAACCCGGGCGACATGACGGTCTCGGTGCACGCCGGGACGCCGCTGCGGGCGCTGCAGGAGGAGCTGGCGAAGCACGGCCAGCACCTGTCGTTCGACGCCGCACGGGTGGCCGACGGCGCGACCGTCGGCGGGCTGGTGGCCACGGCCGACGCCGGCCCGTCCGCGCTGGTCCACGGCACGCTGCGCGACCTCGTCATCGGGGCCACCACGCTGCTCGCCGACGGCGCGGTGGTCCGCTCGGGCGGGCACGTCATCAAGAACGTGGCCGGGTTCGACCTGGCCAAGCTGTTGCACGGCTCCTACGGCACCCTCGGGGCGCTGGTCGAGGTCGTGCTGCGGCTGCACCCGGTGCCGAAGGCCGTCGGCACCGTGGTGGTGGAGTGCGACCTCGCCGAGGCCGCACGGCTCGGGCGCGAGGTGCTGGCCTCGCAGCTGGAGCCGACGGCCGTCGAGTGGCTGAGCTCCGGGCGGCTCCTGGTCCGCATCGACTCCACCGAGGAGGCCCTGCCGGCTCGGTCGGAGCGGCTCGTCCGGCTGCTCGGCGACGCGGCGGCCGTCGCCGAGGCGGACGTGTGGGACGAGCACGCGGCCCTCACCCGCGGCGCGGAGGGGGCCGCCGTCGTCAGGATCGGCGTGAAGCCCTCGCTGCTGCCGGGCGTGCTGGCGGGACTGCCGGCCACGGCCGTCACCGCGGGCCTCGGGACCGGGGTCGCCACCGTCTCCGTACCCGGGACGGCGGTCGCCGAGGCGCACGCCGCCGTCCACGCGGCCGGCGGGACGAGCGTCCTGCGGTCCCGCCCCGCCGACCTCGACGCCCCTGCGTGGGGGCCGCCGCCCTCCGCCCTCGCCGTGCTCAAGGCCGTCAAGCAGCGGTTCGACCCGGACGGCCGGTTCGGCCCGGGCCGCTACGACCCGTGGGAGATCTCGTGACCACACCCGCCGGCTCCGCCGACACCAACCTGCCGCAGACCGGCCCGAGCGCCTTCGACGAGCACCACCCGCCCTCGCGGGAGCTGCTCGACGACTGCGTGCACTGCGGTTTCTGCCTGCCGACCTGCCCCACCTACCAGCTGTGGGGCGAGGAGATGGACTCGCCGCGCGGGCGCATCTACCTCATGGACCTCGCCGAGAAGGGCGAGATCGGCCTGGAGGGGCCGCTGCGCCAGCACATCGACGCCTGCCTGGGCTGCATGGCGTGCGTGACGGCGTGCCCGTCGGGCGTGCAGTACGACAAGCTGCTCGAGTCGGTGCGCCCGCAGCTCGAGCGCAACGTGCCGCGGGCCCCGTCCGACCGGCTGTTCCGCGAGGCGATCTTCGCGCTGTTCCCGTACAAGCGGCGGCTGCGCGCGGCCGCCCTGCCGGGAGCCGTGTACCAGAAGCTGGCCACGGTGCCCGCCGTCCGGAAGCTCGCCGCGAAGCTGCCGGGCCGGTTGGCCGCGCTGGAGTCGCTGCTCCCGCCCGTCACGGTGCGGGAGGCGTTCGCGACCCTGCCGGTGCACACCTCCGCCGTCGGGGAGCGGCGCGGCCGGGTCGCGCTGCTGTCCGGCTGCGTGCAGGACGTGTTCTTCCACCGGGTCAACGAGGCCACCGTGCGGGTGCTCGCGGCCGAGGGGCTCGACGTGCTCGTCCCCCGCGACCAGCAGTGCTGCGGGGCGCTCGAGCTGCACGCCGGCCGCGAGGACCCGGCCCTGGCCCGGGCCAGGCTGACGATCGCGCGGTTCGAGCGGCTCGACGTCGACCACGTGGTGACCAACGTGGCCGGCTGCGGGTCCTCGATGAAGGACTACGCCCACCTGCTCGCCGACGACCCGGAGTGGGCGGTGCGGGCGAAGGAGTTCAGCGCGCGGGTGCGCGACGTGCACGAGGTGCTCGCCGAGCTGGGGCCGCGCGCCCCGCGCTCGCCCGTCGCCGTGCGGGTCGCCTACCACGACGCCTGCCACCTCGGGCACGCCCAGGGCGTGCGCACGCAGCCGCGGGAGGTGCTGCGCAGCATCCCCGAGCTGGAGCTGCTCGACATCCCGGAGGCGGCGCTGTGCTGCGGCTCCGCGGGCATCTACAACATGATCATGCCCGAGGCGGCCGACGAGCTGGGCAGACGGAAGGCGGACAACGTCCGGTCGGTCGAGCCCGCGGTCGTCGTCACCGCCAACCCGGGCTGCCTGCTGCAGATCGGCAAGCACCTCGGCGGGGCCCTGCCGCTGCTGCACCCGGTCCAGCTGCTCGACGCGAGCATCCGGAACGTCCCGGTCCCCCGCAGCTGACACCACCCGTGCGCGGTGGGTGGTGTGCCGGCACCACTCACCGCGCACGACGCCGGGAACCGTCGGGGGCCGGGGCTAGCGTGCGCGGGTATGACGGACACCACGACCCGCACCGCCACCACGCAGCTGGCCGAGCAGCTCTCCTGGCACTGGCAGGCGCTGCTGCGGCCGAAGCTCGAAGGGCTGACGGACGAGGAGTACCTCTGGGAGCCCGCGCCGGGCTGGAGCGTCCGCCCGGCCGGGCGGCCCGCACCGGGTGCGGTCCAGGCGGGCACCGGTGACTTCCGGGTCGACTTCGCCTTCCCCGAACCCGATCCGCCGCCGCTCACCACGATCGCCTGGCGGATGGCGCACCTGATCGTCGGGGTGTTCGGCGTGCGGGCGGCGGCGCACTTCGGCGGGCCGCCGACCTCGTACGAGGAGCACGCCTACGCCGGCACCGCCGCCGACGGCCTGCGCCAGCTCGACCGGGCCTACGCGACGTGGATCGGCGGGGTCGAGGCGCTCGACGACGCGGGGCTGGCCCGGCCCTGCGGCCCCGCGGAGGGGCCGTACGCGGAGTTCCCGCTGGTCGACCTGGTGCTGCACATCCACCGCGAGGCCATCCACCACGGTGCCGAGATCCTGCTGCTGCGGGACCTGTACCGGAACCTGCACGGGTGAGTGCCGGGCGTCCGGGATGTCCGGCTCGCTCAGCGCCCTCTCAGCGCGCTGCGTGCCCGGCCCCGGACGCGGTGTGAGAGTGGCCGGAGGGGCGAGCCGATCGGGGAGGCCGGATGACGGAGACCGCACGGACCACCACGCAGACCACCACGCAGACCACCACGCCGACCACCACGCCGACACGGGCACGAGGGGTCGAGGAGCTGCCGCTGCACATGCAGCGGGCGGGCTTCGACCCGGCGCCCGAGCTCGGGGCGATCCGCGACGGGGCCGGGGTGCGGAAGGTCCGCACGCCCTTCGGGCTGGAGGCGTGGCTGGTCACGCGCTGGTCGGACGTCCGGGGGGTGCTCGGCGACCCGGCGCGGTTCAGCAACGAGTGGCAGGGCGCGTTCCGCCCGCCGGGCATGCCGGAGCGGAGCCCGGAGGAGATCGCGCGGCTGCGGGCCGGGAACCTGCTGGCGTTCGACCCGCCCGCGCACACCCGGCTGCGGCGGATGCTCACCCCGGAGTTCACCGGGCGCCGGATGGCCCGGCTCGAGTCCCGGGTGCGCGAGATCGTCGCCCAGCACCTCGACGCGATGGAGCAGGCCGGACCGCCCGCGGACCTGGTCGCCGACTTCGCGCTGCCGGTCCCGTCGCTGGTGATCTGCGAGCTGCTCGGCGTGCCGTACGGGGACCGGGCGGAGTTCCAGCGGCGCAGCGCGCGGCTGCTCGACCTGTCGTCGCCGATGGACGAGCGCATGCGGGCGCAGGAGGAGCAGCGCGACTACATGGCCGGTCTCGTCGCGCGCGAGCGGGCGGAGCCGGGCGAGGAGCTGCTCGGCATGCTGGTGCGCGAGCACGGCGAGGAGCTCAGCACGGACGAGCTGATCGGCATCGCGAACCTCCTGCTGATCGCCGGGCACGAGACCACGTCGAACATGCTCGGGCTGGGCACGCTGGCGCTGATGGACCATCCCGACCAGCTCGCCCTGGTCCGGGACGACCCGGACGCGATCGGGCCCGCGGTCGAGGAGCTGCTGCGCTGGTTGTCGATCGTGCACTCCGGCACGATCAAGTCCGCGACCGGACCGGCCGAGATCGCCGGGCAGCCGATCGCGGAGGGCGAGCTCGTGATGCTCTCGATCCCGGCCGCGAACCGCGACCCCGCCCTGCTCGAGGATCCCGAGCGGCTCGACGTCCGGCGCGGCGCGCTCGGGCACGTCGCCTTCGGGCACGGGGTGCACCACTGCCTCGGCGCGCCGCTGGCCCGCATGGAGATGCGGATCGCGTTCCCCGCGGTGCTGCAACGGTTCCCGGACCTGCGACCGGCGGCCCACGATCGTCGGTTCCGGTCGTTCAACGTCGTCTACGGGATGGAGAGCCTGCCCGTGACGTGGGGAGGAGCGTGATGAGCGAGCTCAAGGCGGACCGTGGCATGTGCATCGGCGCGGGCATGTGCGTGATGACCGACTCCGCGGTCTTCGACCAGGACGACGACGGCATCGTCGTCCTCCTGGAGGAGGACCCGGAGACGGACGGGAAGGTGCGCGCCGCGGTCGACGCCTGCCCGTCCGGCGCGTTGTCGATCACCGGGGACTGAGTCGATCACCGAGGGCCGAGTCGGGCCGCGGCCCCTGCCACCCGTTCGGCCCAGCCCACCCTGCCGGGCCGGGTGACGCGGCGCACACTGCGCGACCATGACGTCTGCGACGGTGTTGTCCGGACCGTTGGCGGGGCCGGTCCTGGCGGTCTACCAGCAGGACCCGAAGGCCGTCGGCGGCTCGCTCGCGTGGTCCGCCCTGGTCTCCGTGATCCCGCTCGCGGTGGTGCTCCTCATGCTGGGGGTGCTGCGCGTGCGGGCCCAGTGGGCGGCGCTGGCCGGGCTGGTCGCGGCGCTCGCCGTCGCGATCGTGGGCTTCGCGATGCCGTTCGGCATGTCGCTGCTGGCCGCCGCGCACGGCGCGTTCTTCGGGCTGTTCCCGATCATGTGGATCGTGGTGAACGCCCTGTGGGTGTTCAACATGACCGTCGCGACCGGCCACTTCGACGTGCTGCGCCGCAGCTTCGGCACGCTGTCCTCGGACCGGCGCACCCAGGCGATCCTCGTCGCGTTCTGCTTCGGTGCGCTGCTCGAGGCGTTGGCCGGCTTCGGCGCCCCGGTGGCGATCTCGTCGGTGATGCTGATGGCGCTCGGCTTCCGGCCGCTGCGCGCGGCCATCCTGGCGCTCGTCGCGAACACCGCGCCGGTGGCGTTCGGCGCGATGGGCGTCCCGGTGATCACGCTCGCGCAGGTGACCGGGTTGCCCCTCAACGACGTCGCCTCGATGGTCGGCCGGCAGACCCCGTTCCTGGCCCTGTTCGTCCCGCTGGTGCTGGTGTTCCTGGTCGACGGGCGCCGGGGTGTCCGGGAGGCGTGGGTGCCGGCGGTGGTGGCCGGCGTCGTCTTCGCGGTCGTCCAGTTCGTGACGTCGAACTACATCTCCGTTCCGCTGACGGACATCCTGGCCGCGCTGCTGTCCGCGATCGCCGTCGTGGTGGTCGCCCGGGCGATGCCGCACGCGGCGTGGGCCGCGCGCCGGACGGGCGCGGAGCCCGAGCCCGAGCCCGAGGTCGACGGCGGGAGCCTCGTCGGGGCGGGCGGTCCCGACTCCTCCGGTGAGGGGACCGGCAGGTCCGGCCGCGGTGGGCCCCGGCCGACCGGTGGGCCGGTACCCGCCGACAGCTCGCCCGAGGGCGGCGAGGCGGTCGCGACCGTGCGGTCGGGCGCCAGGGTCGACGATCCCCGCGAGATCCGCCGCGCCTACGCCCCCTACGTGATCATCGTGCTGGTCTTCGCGCTCGTGCAGCTGCCGGGGATCAAGCCGGCCGTCGACAAGCTGAAGCTGGCGTTCCACTGGCCCGGCCTCGACGTCGTGGCCACCAACGGCAAGGCCAGCAGCACCACGCAGTACTCGCTGACCTGGCTGTCGACCGCCGGGACCCTGATGCTCATCGCCGGGGTGATCGTGGCGGCGGTGCTCGGCATCGGCGCCGCGGAGGCCGTCCGGATCTGGGGGCGGACCGTCGCGGACCTGAAGTGGGCGATCGTCACCGTCGCGGCGGTCCTGGCCCTGGCCTACGTGATGAACGCGTCGGCACAGACCACCGCCATCGGCCTGCTGATCGCCGGCGCGGGCGGTGCCCTCGCCTTCCTGTCCCCGATCCTCGGCTGGTTCGGCGTCGCCGTGACGGGCTCGGACACCTCGGCCAACGCGTTGTTCGGTTCCCTGCAGGTCACCGCGGCCAACTCGGCCGGGCTGCCGCCGGAGCTGCTGGCCGGCGCGAACTCGTCGGGCGGCGTGCTCGGGAAGATGCTGTCGCCGCAGAACCTCACGATCGCCGTCGCCGCGGTGAAGCTCGAGGGGCAGGAGGGCGTGCTGCTGCGGAAGGTCATCGGGTGGAGCCTCGGCATGCTGCTGCTGCTCGCGATCCTGATCTACCTGCAGTCCACGCCGGTGCTGGGCTGGATGCTGCCGTAAGGAGGCCGTGCCGAATCCGGCTGCCCCGCCGCGCAGCGCCTGCGAGGGTGGCCGGGTGAAGCGCGTGATCGGCGAGTTCGAGATCGACGACGACCCCGCCCGGCTGGACCGCGAGGCCGTCTGGGCCTGGTTGTCCACCGAGGCGTACTGGGGCACCTGGCGGCACCGCGAGCACCTGGAGCGCCAGCTCGACGCGGCCTGGCGGGTGGTCGGGCTGTACCGCGGCGACCGCACGCTCGGGTCGGCGCGCGCGGTGTCCGACGGCGTGTCCTTCGCCTACCTCGCCGACGTCTGGGTGGACCCGTCGGTCCGCGGCCACGGGCTCGGCGTCGCGCTCGTCGACGCGATGCTCGCCAGCGGGCCGGGCATGCGGTGGTCGCTGCACACGCGCGACGCCCACGGCCTCTACGCGCGCTTCGGGTTCGCGACGCCGGACGAGACGCTCCTGGAGCGGCCGGCGGACCCCGAGGTGATCCTGCGCGGGGAACTCGGGGCGGGCAGCGATGAGTTCCCGGCGGACGTGCGGTCTCCCCTGTGACACCGCGGCAGAGGCCGCACCGACCGAGAGGACCGAGACCATGATCGCCGCCGGTACCGCCGCCCCCGCCCGCAGCAAGGGCCGGATCGCCCTGTACGTCCTGCAGGTCGTGCTGGGCCTGTTCATGGCCGTCGCCTCCGGCGCGCCGAAGCTGTTCGGCGAGGCCACTGCCGTGCAGACCTTCGACGCCATCGGCGCGGGCGACTGGTTCCGCTACGTCATCGGGGCGCTGGAGGTCGCGGGCGGGATCGGCCTGATGGTCCCGGTGCTCGCGGGCCTCGCCGCCGCCTGCCTCGTGGCGCTCATGATCGGCGCCGCGCTCTTCCAGGTCTTCGTGATCGGCATGGCCGAGTACGTCTACACGCCGATCATCCTGGGCGTGCTGTTCGCCCTGATCGCGTGGGTGCGCCGGCACGAGATCGCGGCACTGTTCCGCCGCTGAGCGGGACCGCGGGTCCGCGGGCGCGCCGGGGTCGAGGGGTCCCCGGCGCGCCCTCGTCGTCGTGCGCTCAACGGATCCAGTCCGGCACGCCGCGGTCGGCCCCGTCCGGGAGCAGGGCCCGCCCGGCACCGGCGCCGGTGACCAGGGCGGAGAGCCCGCGCTCGGGATCGGCGACGATGCGCCGGGCCGCGCCGGCCGGCAGGACCGCGGTGTCCCCCGCGGTCAGCACGGTCTCGCCGCCGGTCGTGCGGAGCGCCATCCCGCCGTCGACGACGGTCCACACCTGCTCCACGTCCATCACGTGGTCCGGCCCCGCCTGCCCCGCCCGCATCCGCACCTGCCAGAGCGACTGCGCGGCGCCGCCGAGGGTGGGCGACGCAAGGGTGGTCATCACGGCGTTCGGGGTCTCGTGGACACGCTGGTCGGCGCGGCGGACGACGGTCACGGCGGGCTCCGGTAAGGTCGACAATGTGGTTGTCGATATGGTGAACCTGGTTGTCGACCGTGTCAACTGAACGTCCCGGCTTCGCGCTGCCACTGCTGCTCCTGGCCGGGTTCCAGAGGTTGGTCGATGCGCTCCACGAGGAGCTCGCGGAGCGCGGACACCCCGAGGCCCGGCCGATGCACGGCTTCGCCCTCCAGGCCGTCGGCGCGGGCACGACCGCCGCGGAGCTCGGCCGGCGGCTCGGCGTGACCAAGCAGGCCGCGGCGAAGACGATCGCGGCGCTCGAGGCGGCCGGCTACGTCGAGCGCGGCGCGGACCCGGTCGACGCCCGCCGGATCGTCGTGCGCCCGACCACCCGGGGCCGTGACCTCCTCGCCCGCTCCGCCGAGATCTTCGACGAGCTCCGGGCGCGGTGGGTGGGCGAGCTCGGCGAGGACACGGTCCGCACGATGGAAGACGCGCTCGGCCGGGTCACCTCCGGCCCCCGCCTCGACGCCCCCTCGTGGTTCACCCGCTGAGCCGGAGTGCAGCAGCCGCCACCGCGGCGTCGACCATGATCACGCGTTGTGGAGGGGCACCGCGCTCAGCGCGGCTTCCGCTCCCAACGCGACGATCATGCGACGGTCCGGGCCGTCGTCAGGCGGTCTCCACCCGTCGGTCGGGGGTGTCGGCGGAGCGGATGCGCCCGACCACCGAGACCGAGGCCGCGCCGATCGCGGCGACGACCGCGAAGGCGTAGAAGCCCCAGGGGTAGGCGAGGCCCGCCGAGAGCAGGGTGCCGCCGACCACCGGGCCGCAGATCGCGCCGAGCCGGCCGACCCCGGAGGCGCTGCCGATGGCCGTGGCGCGCGCCTCGGCCGGGTAGTACTGGCTGACGTAGGCGTACACGAGCACCTGCGAGCTGAACACGAACACGCCCGCGAGCAGCACGCTCACGTACACGCCCACGCCCGGCAGCTTGATCGACAGCAGCGCGAGGAAGAGCGCGGCGGCGGTGAACCAGGCGATCGTCGAGGTGCGCACGCCGATCTTGTCCGCGACGCGGCCGGCGAGGAGCAGGCCGACGATCGCGCCGACGTTGAGCACCAGCAGCAGGGCCAGGGCGGCGCCGAGCGCGTAGCCGGCGGAGCGCATGATCTCCGGCAGCCAGGTGTTCAGGCCGTAGACCAGCAGCAGGCCCATGAACGAGGTGACCCAGAAGGCGAGCGTCGCGCGCAGGTAGCCACCGTGGAACAGGGTCGCGATCGGGTTGCGCCGCGCGGCCGGACCGCGCTCGACCGGGATCGACTCGGGCAGCCGGAGCCAGATCAGCGGCACCAGCACCAGCACGGGCAGCGCGCCGATCACGAACATCGCCCGCCAGCCCAGCGAGGGGATGACCAGGATGCCGAGCAGCGAGGTGAGCACGGCGCCGACGTGGTAGCCGGTCATGAGGACGGTCGTCGCGCTGCCGCCCCGGCCGGAGCGGGCGAACTCGTTGACCATCGCGATCGCCACCGGCAGCACGCCGCCCAGGCCGAGCCCGGCGAGGAACCGCAGCACGCCGAACAGCACCGGCCCGGGCGCGAAGGCGCACAGCAGCGTCAGCACCGAGAACGACGTGACGGTGACCAGCAGCATCGAGCGGCGGCCGAAGCGGTCCGTGAGCGGGCCGGCGGCGAGTGCGCCCACCATGACGCCGACCAGGCCGACCACCGAGATCAGCGAGGCCGACGCGGGGTTCAGCCCCCAGGACGGGTCACGCAGCAGCGACGGGAGGACCACCCCCAGCACCACCAGGTCGAACCCCTCGAGCGCCACGGCGGACCAGCACAGCGGCGCGGCCCAGCCCGCTCGCGCCCCCGCCCCTCCCGACGTCCCTGCTGACTCCGTTGTCATGGAACCCTCCCTCGGTGTCCGGATCGCCGGAGTATGAGCGGGGTACGCGAACCTTGTCAGGGCAAGCTTCCGGTGAGCGGAAGCGGCGCGACGGGCGGCGGCCCGCGCCGGTGCCCTCACCCGACGGGCGGGCCGTCGCCGATTGAGACACCGCCCGCGGCGCGGGGGTGAGAGGCTGCCCCCACCGTCCCGGGTGGGGTGCCCGGGGCCGACCCCATCGACCCTGGAGGTGGCCGTGATCCTGATCGTGCTCAAGGTGAAGATCAAGCCCGCGAAGCGCGAGGACTGGCTGGCCGGCATCAAGGAGTACACCGACAACGTGCGGGCCGAGCCGGGCAACGTCTCGTTCGACTTCTACGAGAGCGGCACCACGCCGAACGAGTTCGCGATCGTCGAGACGTTCCGCGACGGCGACGCCGGCTCCGCGCACGTCCAGACCGAGCACGCCCAGAACTTCTTCCCCTGGATGGGCACCGTCGTGGCCGAGCGCCCGAAGATCAACTACCAGGACCTCGACGGCGAGGCCTGGAACGACATGGCCGAGGTCACCCCCGAGTAGGCCCGGGCTGCTCCGCGGGGCGCCCCGGCGTCCCGCGGAGCACCAGCGCCACCACCCGGGGCACCGCCCGCACCGCCACGACCATCCCCAGGACCTCGACGAGCGTCTGCGCCACCACCGTCGCCGCGACGACGGGCCCGGCGGGCAACGCCAGGGCCAGCGGCAGCACGACGAGCGAGTTGCGCGTCGCACCGGTGAACGCCACGGCCCGGGCGTCGGCGGTCCCGAGCCGGAACAGCCGGGCCGCCAGCGCCCCCAGCGGCACCATGACCAGCAGGAACACGACGTAGAAGGGTACGGCGCCGAGGACCGCCCCGGCGCCGCCCAGCGCTGGGACCTGCGAGGCGACCACGAGCAGCAGCGTCGCCACCATCAGCGGCACCATCGCCGCCCCGGCCACGCCCGCGACCACCGCGCCGCCGCGGTGCCGCGCCGCCCACCCCTGCGTGAGCCACGCCAGCGCGAGCGGCAGCAGGATGAACCCGAGGAACGCCTCGACGAACGGGCCGGGTTCGACCGCCCCGGCGGCCGCGGGCCCGAGCAGCAGGCCCAGGAGCACCGGCAGCAGCGCCATCTGGGCCAGGAGCAGCAACGGCGTGGCGGCGAGCAGACGACCCGCGCTCCCGCCGGCCAACCCGGTGAACACCACGACGTAGTCGACGCACGGAGCGAGCAGCACCAGCAGCACGCCGGTGCGGACCGCGACGTCCGCGGGCAGGAACGGCGTCATCGCCGCGACCACGAGCGGCGCCACCACGAAGTCGACGACCAGCACCGCCGCAAGGAACCGGCCCGCCCGCAGCGAACGGGCGAGCTCCCGGGCCGGGACCTGCAGGAACGTCACGTACAGGAGCGCGCCCAGCACCGGCCCGACGGCCACGGCGAGCGCCGGCCCCGCGGCCGGCGCGAGCAGCCCGAGCGCCACCCCCGCCGCGATCGCGGCGACGTACAGCGGGACCTGGTGCCGTTCCAGCCAGCCGACCACCCGATCCCCTCCCGCCGCCGAGCCTAGAAGCGCGTCCCATGTCGACCTAGGGTCGGGGTGACGCGAGGAGGCGATCGATGAGCGACGCGAGCGGCACCGCACCCGTCGACGAGGAGGCCCGGGCCCGGAACCTCGTCGAGGCGGAGCGCAAGGCCCTGCACCTGTTCGAGGAGGCGGGGCGGCGAGGGCTGATCGCGCCGGGCGAGTCCGAGCGGACCGTGAGCGACCGGGTGCGCGACCTCGGCGCGGAGCTCTTCGGCACCGACCGGCACTGGCACAAGCGGGTGGTGCGCTCGGGCCCGAACACCCTGCTGCCCTACAAGGAGAACCCGCCGGACCGGCTGATCGAGGCGGACGACATCGTCTTCCTCGACCTCGGGCCGATCTTCGCCGAGTGGGAGGCGGACTTCGGGCGCACCTTCGTGCTGGGCGACGACCCGGTCAAGCACCGGCTGCGCGACGACCTGCCCCGCATCTTCGACGCCGGCCGCGCCCACTTCGAGGCCCACCCGGACATCAGCGGCGCGGAGCTGTACGCGCACGTCGTCGGCCTGGCCGAGGAGGCGGGCTGGGAGTTCGGCGGCGCGCACAGCGGTCACCTCGTGGGCGAGTTCCCGCACGAGTGGATCGACGGCGAGCGGATCGAGAGCTACATCGCGCCCGGCAGCGACCACGCCATGCGCCGCACGGACCCGTCGGGCCGGCGGTGCCACTGGATCCTCGAGGTGCACCTCGTCGACCGCGAGGGCGGGTTCGGCGGGTTCTTCGAGCAGCTCCTCACGCTGCACCGCTGACCGCACGTCCCGAACCGATCCGACGGGCGGGCGCGAACGTCGGGCGTGAACCCCAGGGAGGCCGCCCCGCGCGCCGGCCGGGCGCCCGCGCCGGACGAGGCCGATCTCCTCGCCGGTGTCGCGGAGGGCCGCCGCGACGCGCTGGCCCGGCTCTACGACCGGTACGGCCGGCAGGCCTGGTCGCTCGCCCGTCGGATCTGCGGCGACGACGCGCTGGCCGAGGACGCCGTGCAGGAGGCCTTCACCGCCGTCTGGCGCGAGGCGGGACGCTTCGACCCACGCCGCGGCCGGGCGTCGACCTGGCTGATGACGCTGGTCCACCACAAGGCGGTGGACCTGGTCCGGCGCGAGGACACCGCACGCCGGCGCACGGTGCCGATGGACGACGACACCGACCGCGCCCTCCCCCGGCTGCCCGGCGCCGACGTCGACGCGCTCGGCGCGGTCGTCGCCGGAACGGTGCGGTCCGCGCTCGACGCGCTGCCCGCCGACCAGCGGCACGCCCTCGTCCTCGCCTACTTCGGCGGCTACACCCAGCGCGAGGTCGCCGCGCTCACCGGCGTGCCGCTCGGCACGGTGAAGTCCCGGATGTTCGCCGGCCTCGGCCGGCTGCGCACCGCCCTCGGGCCGGTCCTCGGCGAGGACGACCTCCGGTGACCACGACCGCCCCGCCCTGCCCGATGAGCCGCCAGGTCGCCGGCTTCGCCCTGCACGCCCTGGAGCCCGACGAGGAGTTCGAGGTCCGCGCCCACCTCGGGCGCTGCCCCGAGTGCACCGTCGCCCTGCGCCGGCACGACGCCGTCCTGGCCGGCCTGGCGCGGACCGTGCCGCCGGTACCGCCGCCGCCCGCCTTGCGCGACCGGATCCTGCACGCCGCGCGCAGGAACGACCCGCCCGGCCTCCCGGCACCCGTCGACCGCCCGCAGGAGCGGCAGACCGAGCGGGCGAGGCCCTGGTCGCGCCGTCGATGGATGGTCGCGGCCGTCGCGGCGTGCGTGGTCGCCGTCGGCGGGCTGGCCGGGCAGGCCGCTGCCCTGCACCAGCAGCGCGACGCCGAGGTGGCCCAGGCCCGCGACCTGGGGCGGCTCGTGACCGGGCTGGACGCGCCCGGCAGCACCCACGCCACCCTGACCGACGGGCACGGGACGCCGGTGGCCGCCGTGGTGACCGGCGACGGTGTCCGGCGCGTGGTGGTCGCGGACCTCCCGACCAACGACCGCGCGAGCTCCGTCTACGTCCTGTGGGGCGTCGGGGCGCCCACCGGCGCGGCTCCCGTGCCGCTCGGCACGTTCGACGCCACCTCCGGGCACACGGACGTCACCACCCTGCCGGCCGGCGGCACCTTCGCCGCCTACGCCGTGTCGCTCGAACCGGGCCGGGTCGCCCCCGCGACCCCGAGCCGGGTCGTGGCGAGCGGCCAGGTGGCCTGAGCGGGCAGCAGCGGCTCGATGACCGGCGTCGACGGCAACGGGCCCGGGCGGGACGTCCCCCGGCCCGGGCCTCTGCGGCAGTACCGCCTCGGCCGGTCAGGCCTGCGCGGCCTCCGGCCGTGCAGCCGGCAGGTTGACCGACCGGGCCGGGTCCGCGACGAAGCAGTCGTTCACGACCGCGTCGCCGAATGCCCCGTCCAGCAGTTGTTGCAGCCCGTCGAGGCTGGGTGCCTCCCAGATGCACATCGCCCGCGCGGCGTCGTCCTGCGTGACGCTCGCGAGGAGCACGAAGCCTTCCGGAAGAGTGGGATTACTGCTCATCACGCGGTCCCATCCGGCGGGGTCGCGGATGTCGTGCACCACTCCGAAATGCATGACGACCTCCTCCACGTCTCGAGAGCGGCGCGAGTATGCGCCTCGGCCGTCATGGTCGTAAGGACCTCCCGCATGGTCATTCACGAGGCTCGTCGATAGCTGCACAGGACACCTAGACCTGGAGGTCGGCGCCCTGCTCCCGCAGGCACCTGCGGCGACGCCGACCTGTCGGCCTTCCGGGACGAACCGGATTCGCGGCGAGAACGAAGCACGGGAAGGCACGAACCGCATTCCCGGGATCCGTCGAAGAAACCGACGACGGGCCCGGAGCAACCGGGCCGGGAACCACGGGAGAACACGATGAAGAAGCCTTTCCGGGTCGCCGCCGCCGGCGCGATCGCCGCCCTGGGTCTGGGTCTCGCCGCGTGCGGCGGGTCCGGGTCCTCGACCGCCGCCGCCCCGGCATCGCCGATGGCCTCGGCTCCGATGTCGGCGGCCCCGATGTCCGCCGCCGCGGGCGACGGCGTGACCACCGACGCGGACGTCTTCGGGCCGGCCTGCAACCAGCTGCCGCAGGGCGACGCCCCCGGCTCGCTGAACAACATGGGCCCGCAGCCGGTGGCCAGCGCGGCGAGCACCAACCCGTTGCTCACCACGCTCGTGACCGCGGTCGGGAAGGTTCCGGGCCTGGCCGACACGCTGAACTCGCAGAAGGGCATCACCGTGTTCGCGCCGTACAACGGCGCGTTCGACCAGGTGAAGACGCAGCTGGGCGACCAGGCGTTCAACGGGCTGCTCGCGAACCAGCAGCAGCTGGGCGGCCTGCTGTCGTACCACGTGGTGCCGCAGCGCTACGACGCCGAGGGTCTCGTCGCCGCCGGCACCACCACCGAGCTGGCCGGGGGCACCGTGACGATCGGCGGCACGCCCGAGGCGCCGACCGTGACCGACGGCCAGGGCAACACCGCGAAGGTCCTCTGCGGCAACATCCCGACCGCCAACGCCACCGTGTTCGTCATCGACAAGGTCCTGATGCCGGCGGAGTCCTGATGCCGGCGGGCTGACCCGCACACGCGCGAGGGGCGGGGACCGGTCGGTCCCCGCCCCTCGGCGTGTCGGCACTCCCCGAAGATCGATCTCGTGACGAGGCGAGGCCGGGGCCGCCACCCCGATCACGGCGACCCCGGCCCGAAGGACTGCCCGATCCGCTCCCCAACGACGGACAGTCGCGGTCTGTGCCTCGGTATCCGGGTCCCCGCCCCGCACGCCGTCTACACCTGGTGCGGCGAATCCGTCCGATCCGCGTCGCCCGGGCGTGTCGTGGGCGCTCCGTCCCCGTCCACCGCGAGCCGTCGGGTGCGCACCGTGAGGCCGCCGCGGGGCCGCCCGCCGGCCAGGCGGGCCGCGCGCAGGCAGGCGTGCGTCCACATGACCAGCTGCACCTCCTTGGCCACCAGCACCTGGTCGTACAGCAGATGGGACAGCCGGTCGCCCGGGCGGGCCCAGGACTCGACGACGAACCGGACGTCCTCGCCCGCCTCCTCGGTCCGGAACTCGATCTGCCCGGCCTCCAGGTGCCCGCGCAGCGTCGCGAGGCGGAAGTGCCGCGGCCCGGACCCGACGACGCGGACCGGCCCGTCCCACGGCCCGGGCAGCCGGATGAGGAACTCGTCGCCCACCGTCATGGCGCCGTCGGCGCCCCGCGTCCGCCGGAACACCGCCATCCCCGACGGCGACCAGGCGTTGGGGTCCGCCGCGAGCAGCTCGAGCAGCTGCTCCGGCGTCCGCTCGCTGCCGGCGATGCGCACCGAGTAGGTGCGGTGCAGCAGGTCGCCGTGGCCGTCCTCGAGATGCTGGACGCGGTCGTCGCACACCTCCGCCGGCAACGGCTTCGGCAGGTCGGAGTCGTCCCCGGGCTCCTCGCTGCGGTGCGTGACCGTCGTCCGCCAGAGGTAGCGCCACGCGACGATGCCGACGCCGACGGGCCAGCGGACGAGCGCGCCGACCCGGCGGGACCGTCGCGAGCCCGTCGCCGGACGCGCACGGGAACGGAGGAGGGGCACCGGGTGTGAGTACCCGACGATCGGGAACCCATGCGGCGTGACCATCGGGACGATCCTCCGGCGCGCAGGCGTCCGCGCGATCCACCTGCAGAGCGCCTCGCTGGGCTGCATCGCGCTCTGCATCGGGCTGTGGATGCGGGCGAAGACGGTCGACCAGGAGGAGCGGGGCAACGCCGAGCGCCGCGCCCTGTTCGTCGGGCTCTGGCCGCCGACGATCTGGCTGATCGGCGAGTCGGTGCGGCGCGAGGAGTCCCGCTGAACCGCGCGGCGCTGGAGGCGGAGGTCGACCACCTCGCCGGCCTCGACGTGAACTACGCCGAGGACGAGGCGCCCACCACCACGGACGACCCGCACTGGCACGTCGACTCCGGCTACGCCGAGCTCGGCACCGAGGCCCCGGGCCCGCCCGAGCGCGACGGCCCCTTCGAACGCGCCTGCCGGGTCGTGCGCAACTACGAGTTCGCCGACGACCGCATCCTCCGGGGCATCTACCGTCGCGACGACCCGCTGCTCGGCCGGGACATGGTGCTGGAGGGCCGGTTCCTGTTCCTCCGCTTCCTCATGCCCGTCCGGGTCACCGACGCCTACGACACCGTCCGCGACGGCAAGCGGGTGTGGGGCTGGACCTACCAGACGCTGTGCGGGCACCTCGAGCAGGGCCGGCTGAGCTACGAGGTGGCCAAGGACCCGGAGACCGGGCGCGTCACCTTCTGGATCCACGCCTACTCCCGCCGCGGTCCCGTGCCCAACCCGATCCTCCGCCTCGGCTGGCGACTGTTCGGGCGCACCGTCCAGCTGGAGTTCTACCGGCGGGTCGGACAGCGCGTGCGCGAGCTGATCGACGCGAACCCGCCGGGGGACGACGAGCCGGAGGTCGGCCTGGTCATCGTGCCCCGTGAGCGGCCGGAGCGGTGGCGGGACCGGTTCGCGCTCGACCTCGTCCGGCCCGGGGTGTGCCGGTAGCCCGGCCGCGGCCCGGCCCCCACGCGCGGGCGCACCCTCCCGCGGATCATGATGGACGCATGCCCGCGCCGTCGGAACCGCTGGAGAAGCTCGGATTCCTCACGATCGGCTCGTTCGACGGCGCCGATCCGGGCGCCGGCCACGAGACGACCCTGCGCATGATCGAGCTGGGCGAGGAGCTCGGGTTCGACAGCGCCTGGGTCCGCCACCGCCACCTGCAGTACGGGATCTCCTCCCCCGTCGCGGTGCTCGCCGCGGCCTCTCAGCGCACCCGGCGCATCGAGCTGGGCACCGCGGTGATCCCGCTGGGCTGGGAGAACCCGCTGCGGCTGGCCGAGGACCTGGCGACGGTCGACGTCCTGTCCGGCGGCCGGCTCAACCCGGGCGTGAGCGTCGGACCGCCGATGCACTTCGACGACGTCAAGGGGTCGCTGTACCCGGACACCGCGGACCTCGAGGACTTCGGCCCGGAGCGGGTGTCCCGGCTGCTGCGGCTGGTCGCCGGCGAGACCGCGAGCTCGTTCTCCGGCACGCAGGGCATCGAGGTCTTCTCCGACCGGGTGGAGCCGCACTCCCCCGGGCTGCGCGGCCGGATGTGGTACGGCGCGGCCAGCCTCGGCTCGGCCCGGCGGGCCGGCGAGCAGGGGATGAACTTCCTGACCAGCAGCGTGGTCCGGGCCGAGGACGGTGTCGGCACGGACTTCGCCGAGATCCAGCGCAGCCACGTCGACGCGTTCCGGGCGGCGCACCCCGCCGGTGCGGCCGCCCGCGTGTCCCAGGGGCTCGTCGTGGTGCCCACCGACTCGGCCACGCCGCAGCAGCGCGCGAAGTACGAGGCCTACGCCGAGGCCCGGCTGCCGCGCACGTTCGCCCCGCAGCGCCCGGCCGGGATGCTGTTCGCCCGCGACCTGGTCGGTACGTCCGAGGAGATCGCCGCGCAGCTGTACGCGCACGCCGGGTTCCGGGCGGTGCGCGAGGTGGTGTTCGCGCTGCCCTTCAGCTTCGCGCAGGAGGACTACGTCCAGATCCTCACCGACATCGCGACGCGGCTGGGGCCGGCGATCGGCTGGCGGCCCGCGGCGGCCGCCTGATCCCGGTCGCGGCCCGAACCGGACGGCCGGGCGCGGGCCGGGACGATCCCGACGGCGGCGTCATCGAAACTGCCGATTCCCGTGCGGGGCGGCCCGGTGCACCGGGGCCCGGCCCGTATCGTCGCGGAGGTGCTGATCCCCCTCGCGATCCTGCTCGCGGTCGCCTCGGCGGTGTTCTACGCGATCTCCGCGGTGCTGCAGGAGCGCGAGGCGTCCCGGGAGTCCGCGGCGGGGCTCGGCCTGATGACCCGGCTGCTGCGCCGCCGGCTCTGGTGGGCGGCCGTGGCGGCCACGCTGACCGGGGCGGGCCTGCACGTCGCCGCCCTGGCCGCGGGGCCGCTCGTCGTCGTGCAGCCGATCGGGGTGTCCTGCCTGGCCATCGCCCTCGTGCTCGGCGCGCGGGTGAACCGCACGGCGATCACCCCGCGCTCGTGGGCCGGGGTGCTGTGCGTGGCGCTGGGCCTGCCCGCGGTGCTCGCCGCCGTGCCGCACCACGGCCCGCACGGCGCACCGCCCCCGCCGGGCGCCGGCCTCGGCTTCTGGGCGGTCACCGGCGTGCTGACGGCGCTGGTCGCGGCTGCGGCGGCGGGCGGGCTGCTGTGCGGACGCCGGCTGCCCCGCGGGGCGGCGGTCTGCTACGCCGTGGGCGCCGCCCTGTGCTTCGGCGTCGCGTCCGCGACCACCAAGACCCTGCTGGTCGGCCATCTCACCCCCGGGCGGGTCGCCGTGACCGCCGCGGCCGCGCTGGTCGGCACGGCGCTCGCGCAGCACGCCTACCGTGGCGGCGGGCTGGGCGCGCCGCTGGCCGTCCTCACCCTCCTGGACCCGCTGACGGCCGGCGCGATGGGCGTGCTGGTGCTCGGTGAGCCGTTCGGCACCACCCCGCCGACCCTCGCCCTCGGCGTCGTGGGCCTGGTGGTGACGGCCGTCGGCGTCGGCCTGCTCTCCGCCCGCCGGCCGCCCGCGGGCCTGCCGCCGCCCCTCGGCCCGGTACCGGTGCCCGCGGGCTCGCGCGGCTGAGTCCGGGGACCGGTGTGCCCGCCGTGGGGAGGTCGTAGGGTGCGCCCCATGGCACCGGCGCCGACCGCGTCCCGCACGCCGGGGCGGGCGCGATGACCCGTCCCGCCCCGGCCCGCACGCTGCCGAGGGTGCCCGGCCGCACCCTGGCCGGAGCGACCGCGGTCGGGCTGGTCGTGTGGTCCTCGCGCGTCGTCGGGATCCTCACCCTCGCCGGCGGGCTGCTGGCCGGGCCGCGCCGGATGCTCGGCGAGCCGTTCCGGGCCTCGGTGGGCCTGCCGGAGATCGTCGGGGTCGGGCAGGTCGTCGTCACGGTGGTGGCGGGCGTCGGGATGCTGCTGCTGGCCGCCGGGCTGCGCCGCCGGAAGCGGCGGGCGTGGGCGCTCGCGGTGGTGATCACGGCCGCACTCACCGCCGTCAACCTCGGCCGGGTCATCGGCCCCGCGCACGGCCACGCCGCGGTGGCCACCGCGGTCACCGCGCTGCTGCTGGTCCTGCTGGTGGTGACCCGCCGGTCCTTCCCGGCCCGTTCCGACCCGGGCGGGGTCACCCGGGCGGCGCGCGTGCTCGTGCAGTTCGCCGTGGCCGGCGTGGCGGTGGTGTGGCTGTTCCTCGCGCTGAACCCGCACCGGCTCGCGCCCGGGACCAGCGCGTCGGACCAGCTCGTCCAGGCGCTGCTGTCGCTGGTCGGCGTGTCCGGCCCGGTCGCGTTCCCCGCCCGCGGGATATGGCTCGACGACCTCACCGCCACCGTCGGGCTCACCTTCGGCGTGCTCGCGGTGCTGGGCGCCGGGTACTTCCTGCTGCGCTCCCCCGAGCCCGAGTCCCGCCTCGAGGCGGCCGACGAGGCGCGGCTGCGCGCCATGCTCGCCCGCCGCCCCGACCCGGACTCGCTCGACTACTTCGCGCTGCGCCGCGACCGCACCGTCGTCTACGCGCCGAGCGGCGGGGCCGCGGTGTCGTACCGCGTGCTGGCCGGCGTCGCGCTGGCCTCCGGGGACCCGCTCGGCGAGCAGGGCGAGTGGAACGCGGCGATCGGGGCGTTCCTCGACCGGGCGGTCGCCCACGCCTGGGTGCCGGCCGTGCTGGCGTGCTCCGAGGAGGGGGCGACGGCGTGGGCCCGCGCCGGGTTCTCCGTGCTGGAGTTCGGCGACGAGGCCGTCCTGGACACCGCGGCGTTCACGCTCGAGGGCCGGACGATGCGGGGTGTGCGGCAGACCGTGGCGCGTGCCGAACGGGCGGGCTTCACGGTCCGCGTCCGGCGGCTCCGGGAGATCGACCCGGAGGAGCGGGCCGAGCTCGCCCGGCTGGCCCGCAGCTGGCGCGGCGACGCCGAGGAGCGCGGCTTCTCCATGGCCCTCTCCCGCACCGCCGACGGCACGGACGGCGAGGCGGTCCTGGCCGTCGCGCACCGCGACGGCGTCCCGGCCGCGCTGCTGCAGTTCGTGCCGTGGGGGCGCGCCGGGCTCTCCCTCGACCTCATGCGCCGCGACCCGACGGCGGACGGCGGGCTCACCGAGCAGCTCGTCGTCGAGGTCGTGCGGTGGGCGGGCGGGCACGGGATCGCCCGGGTCTCGCTGAACTTCGCGGTGTTCCGCGGCGCCCTCGAGCGCGGGCAGCGGCTGGGCGCCGGGCCGGTCGCGCGGCTGTGGGCGCGGATCCTGCACGTCGCGTCGCGGTGGTGGCAGATCGAGAGCCTCTACCGGTTCAACGCCAAGTTCCGGCCCTGCTGGGTGCCCCGCTTCCTGCTCTTCCCGGCCGTCCGGGACCTGCCGCGGGTGCTGCTCGCCATGCTCGAGGCGGAGGGGTTCGGCGGCCGCCCGCCGGCCCTGCTGCGGATGCTGCGCCGCTGAAGGGGGACGTGCGCCGGTCCGCGGGAGGCGGTAGGCATCGTCCATGGCCGACACCGATCCGCTCGACCTGCTCGACCCGGACGAACGGGCCGGGCTGCGACCCGCGGCGGCCCGCTTCGTCAGCCCCATGCTCGCCACGCTGACCGCCGACCACTTCTCCGACCCGGGGTGGCTGTACGAGCGGAAGCTCGACGGCGTGCGGGCGGTGGTCGTTCGGGACGGCGACGGCACCACGATCTGGTCACGCTCGGAGAAGTCGATGACCGGGACCTACCCGGAGATCGCGGAGGCGCTGGGCCGCGGGCCGGCCCTGGTCGCCGACGGCGAGATCGTGGCCTTCGACGGCCCGCAGACCAGCTTCTCGACGCTCCAGGCGCGGCTCGGGCTGCACGACCCCGACCGGGCGCGGGCCACGGGCGTGGCGGTGTTCGTCTACCTGTTCGACGTCATGGTCGTCTCGGGCTGCGACGTCACCGGCCTGCCCCTGCGCACCCGCAAGCGGCTGCTGCGGGCGGCGGTCGACTTCGCTGACCCGGTCCGTTTCTCGACCCACCGCAACACGGACGGCGAGGCGTACCTCGCCGAGGCCTGCGCCCGCGGGTGGGAGGGGCTGATCGCCAAGCGCGCGGACTCCGGGTACCGGCCCGGGAGGCGGTCCGACGACTGGCTGAAGTTCACGTGCGTCCGCGAGCAGGAGTTCGTCGTCGGCGGCTGGACCGACCCGGCGGGCTCTCGGCAGGGCTTCGGCGCGTTGCTCGTCGGTGTGTACGACGGCGACGGGCTGCACTACGCGGGCAAGGTCGGCACCGGCTTCGACGGGCGCGTGCTGCACCGCCTGCGGGAGCTCTTCGACGGGCTCGCTGCGGACCGCTCGCCCTTCGCCGGCGCCGTCCGGGAGAAGGGCACGCACTGGCTGCGGCCCGAGCTCGTCGCCCAGATCGGGTTCACCGAGTGGACCCGCGACGGCCGGCTGCGGCATCCCCGCTACCTCGGCCTGCGCGACGACAAGGATCCCCGCGAGGTCGTGCGCGAGGAACCGCGGGCGTGAGCGCGAGTCGCGGGGCGCCCCGCGGGTACCCGGCCCCCATGGCTCCCGAGACCACCGTGGACACCGCCGTGCTCGACGTCGACGGCACCCTCGTCGACACGAACTACCACCACGCCCTGGCCTGGTTCCGCGCGTTCCGGCGGTTCGACGTCACGCTGCCGGTCTGGCGGCTGCACCGGGCGATCGGGATGGGCGGCGACCAGCTGGTCCCCGCCGTCGCCGGGAAGGACTTCGAGGAGGAGCACGGGGACGCCGCCCGCACGGCGTGGGCGGAGGAGTTCCAGCCCCTGCTCGGCGAGATCCGGCCCTTCGAGGGGGTGCGCGAGCTGCTCACCGCGCTGCGCGACGCCGGGCTGAAGGTCGTGCTGGCCAGCTCCGGCAAGCCCGAGCACGTCGACGCCTACCTCGACCTCTTCGGCGGCCGCGAGCTCGCCCACGCCTGGACCAGCAGCGAGGACGTCGAGCAGACCAAGCCCCAGCCCGACCTGATCGGTGTGGCGGTGGAGAAGGTCGAGGGCCGCGACGCCCTCGTCGTCGGCGATTCGGTGTGGGACTTCGAGGCGGCCCACCGGGCCGGGTACGCGGGCTACGCGATCCGGACCGGCGGGTTCTCCGTCGACGAGCTGAAGGAGGCGGGCGCCCGGGAGGTGTTCGAGTCCGTCCCGGAGCTCCGCGACCACCTGGTCAGCGCGCTCGCACGCCGATAGCGGCGTCCTTCGCCTCGCCGTACTCCTCGCGCAGCGCCGGCAGCAGTTCGGTGCGCGCGAACTCGAGGAAGTCCGGCTGCATCCCGCCACCGACCTCGACCAGCGCGACGTGCGTGAACCCGGCCTCGACGAACGGGCGCACCGCCTCGACGTGCGCCGCGACGTCCGGCCCGCACGCGATCGCCGCCGCCACGTCCTCCTTGCGCACGAACTGGGTGGCCGCGGCGAAACCGGCGGTCCCGGGCAGCTCGGCGTTGACCTTCCACCCGCCGGCGAACCAGCGGAACAGGGAGTGCGCACGCTCGACGGCGGCGTCCGTGTCCGGGCCCCAGCTGAGCGGCTGCTGGCCGATCTTCGGCAGGTCGGCACCGGAGGCCCGGTCCCAGCCCTGCACGAGGTCCGGCTCGGGCTCGACGGCGACCATCGCGTCGGCGACGGGGGCGTACCGGTTCACCGACTGGGCGCCGGACACCGCGAGCGCGAGCGGGACGCCGTCCTCCGGGCAGTCCCACAGCTTCGCCGAGTCGACGCGGAAGTGCTTCCCCTCGAACGTCACGTAGCCGCCGGCGAACAGCTCGCGGATGATCGTGACGGCCTCGTCGAGCATCTCCTGGCGGACGTCGGCCGTCGGCCAGCCCCGCCCCACGACGTGCTCGTTGAGGTTCTCGCCGGACCCCAGCCCCAGGGTGAACCGGCCGTCGGACAGCAGGGCGACCGTCGCCGCCTTCTGCGCGACGACGGCGGGGTGGTACCGCATGATCGGGCAGGTCACGTAGGTCATCAGGCCGACCCGCTCGGTCGCGGTCGCGACGGCGCCGAGGACGCTCCACGCGTACGGGGCGTGGCCCATCTCGTCGAGCCACGGGAAGTAGTGGTCGCTCGTCACCTCGAAGTCGAACCCGGCCCGTTCGGCGGCGACGGCATCGGCGACGAGCTCCCGGGGCCCGCGCTGCTCGGTCATCAGGGTGTAGCCGAAGGAGGTCATGACGGGCGGGTACCCGCCCTGTGCCCGGCGATTCGGTCACGACGGGTAGGGCCGGGAGCGGTTCGGACCGCCGGTCCGGGGTAGTCCGAGCCGCGCGATCCGGACGAGAGGAGCACACGGTGCTCAGCAACAAGGAACGGGCGACCCTCGCGGCGATCGGCAGGTACCTCGAGCACGAGGACCCCCGGCTCGCCCGGCAGCTCACGGCGGACCCGAGGGAGGTGCCCGGGGCCGTCGAGCCGAGCCCCGGCCATCCGGCGCCCGCGGCCCCGGTCCCCGGCCCGCTGCTCGGTACGGGTGCGTCCGCCCCGGCCGCGGCCGACGGTGGCCCCGACGGCGTCGGCGAGATCGGTGAGGAGGACGACGAGGAGGAGCCGCCCTCCCCCGGCCCCGAGATCGCGGCGATCGCCGTCCTCGCCGTGATGTCCGCGATCGGGCTACTCGTCGGGCTCCTCGCCGGTCGGCCGGGCTACGCGCTGATCGGTGCGGCACTCGGGGCCGCGGGCGGGTTCTGGTGCCGCTCCCGGCGCCCGGCCCCGCGCTGCGACTGATCGTCCCACCGCCCGAGCCGGGCTCCGCCGGGCCCGCGATACTGACCGCGTGGCAGTGCGGACGCTCGGCGTCGAGGAGGAGTTCCTGCTGGTCGACCCCGATTCGGGGGAACCGCGCGCGGTCGGCTCGACCGTCCTGCGCCGCGCCGGGGACGCTGATCTCACGGCCGAGCTGCAGGCGGAGCAGGTCGAGACGGCGACCGACCCGGTGCGCGATCTCGGCGACCTGCTCGGCGAGATCCACACGCGGCGCGCGGAGGCGGTCCGGGCCGCCCGGACCGCGGGCGTGGAGGCCGTGCCGCTCGCGACCCCGCCGGTCCCCGCCGACGCGCACGTCTCCCCGGGCCGCCGCTACCGCGCGATGGTGGAGCGCTTCGGCCGCACCGGCCGCCAGCAGCTGACCTGCGCCTGCCACGTGCACGTCGCGGTGGACTCCGCCGAGGAGGCCGTCGGCGCGCTCGACCGGATCCGGCCCTGGCTCGCGGTGCTGATCGCGCTGTCGGTCAACTCGCCCTTCTGGTCGGGTACCGACACCGGCTACGCGGGCTTCCGCAGCCAGGTGTGGGGGCGCTGGCCCTCGGCGGGCCCGACCGGCCCGCACGGCTCCGCCGCCGCGTACCGCGAGCTCACCGAGACCCTGCTCGGCACCGACACCCTGCTCGACGAGGGGATGCTCTACTTCGACGCCCGCCTCTCCCACCACCACCCGACCGTCGAGGTCCGGGTGGCGGACGTCTGCCGCGAGCCGGCCGACGCCGTCCTCGTCGCCGCCCTGACCCGCGCCCTGGTCGAGACGGGGGCCCGGGACTGGGCGGCCGGCGTCCCCGCCGACCCGGTGCGCACCGAGGTCCTCCGGCTGGCCGCGTGGCGCGCGAGCCGCTCGGGGCTGGACGGCGACCTGCTGCACCCGCACACCTGGCGCCCCGCCCCGGCGGGTGACGTCGTGCGCGCCCTGCTCGACCACGTCCGCCCGGCCCTGGACGACGCCGGCGACCTCGACACCGTCGGCGAGCTCTGGCACGTCCTGGACGGGCGCCGCCCCGGCGCGACCCATCAGCGTCTCGCGTTCGAGAAGGGCGGCGACCTCCGCGCGGTGGTGCTCGACGCGCTGGCGGCGCGGGGCTGAGGCGCCCGGTCAGGAGGCCTTGCGGCGGGAGCCGGACGACTTCCCGCCCGACCTGCTGCTGCCGGACTTGCCGCTGCCGGACTTGCCGCTGCCGGACTTGCTGCCACCCGACTTGCCACCCGACTTGCTGCCGCCCGACTTCTTCCCGCGGGCCTCCTCGACGCTGCGCTGCAGGGCCTCCAGCAGCGCCGACATCTCCGTGGGCTCCGGCGGCTCGGACTCGGTGACGATCTCCTTGCCCTGCTTCTTGTCCTCGATCAGCTGCCCGACCCGGTCGCGGTAGGTGTCGCGGTACTGGTCGGGCTTCCACGGCCCGCTCATCGACTCGACGAGCTGCGTGGCCATCTTCAGCTCCTTGTCCCCCGGCTTGGTCCGGCGCGTGGGCACGTTCTCCAGCTCCGCGGGGTCCCGGACCTCGTCGGCGAAGTGCAGGGTGTGCAGGGCCAGGACCGCGCCGTCGGCGCGCACGGCGGCCAGGTACTCCTTGCCGCGCATCACGAACGTGCCGATCGCGGCCTTGTCGCCCTGCATCATCGCCTCGCGCAGCAGCGCGTAGGGCTTGCGGTACTCGTCGCCGGTCGGGGCCAGCCAGTAGGTGCGCTGGTAGTACACCGGGTCGATGTCGGCGAGGTCGACGAAGTCGGTGATGTCGAGGGTCCGGGAGCGGCCGGGCGCGATCTGGTCCAGCTCCTCCTGCTCGACCACGACGTACTCGCCGTCGCCGACCTCCGCCCCCTTGACGACGTCGCCGTACTCGACCTCCTCGCCGGTGCGCTCGTTGACCCGCTGGTTGCGGATGCGGTCCGAGGTGCCCCGCTGGAACTGGTGGAAGTGCACGGTGTGGTCGTCCGTCGCGGTGAACAGCCCCACCGGGATCGACACCAGCCCGAAGGTGATCGAGCCCGTCCAGATCGCGCGTGCCACGCCGCCTCCCTCGTCCCGCCCGGCCGGTCCGGGCGACGGTCGTGTACCCGCCGCCGCGGCCCGTCACCCGTCAGCGGCTGCCGGCCTCCGGGCCGAGCAGGTTACCGAGCGGGCCGAGGTCGATGTTCAGGTCGCCGGGCTCCAGTCCGAAGTGCTCGCGCAGCTCGACCATCGCCTCCTCGAGCCGCATCAGGCCCAGGCCGAGCTGCTCGATCTTCTCGTCGGGGAGGTCGCCGGCGTCGACCCGGCGCAGCGCCTGCCGCTCCATGAGCTGGCGCAGCAGCTCCACGATCGTCAGCACCAGCCGGCCGAGGTCGCGGCCGACCGTGTCCGGCTGGGCCTCCACGCGGCGGGGCAGCTCAGGCACGCCGGGCCTCCGCGCGCTCGGCCTCCGTGAGGGCGGACTCCGGCACGGCGGTCTCCTGCCCCTCCATCAGGGTCGACACCGAGCTGATCAGCGCCCGGAGCGAGACGTGCACGAGGTCCACGTCGGCCAGCGAGATCGTGATGTCGCCGGTGAGCATCACGCCGCCGGCCAGCAGCCGGTCGAGCAGGTCGACCAACGACAGCTCGTCGTCCGGGTGGAGGGGGAGCTCGCGACCCCGGCCATCAGCTCGGGCCAGCGTCACGACTCCCCCAGCGTGGCGAAGGAGAAGGGCGGCCACGGGCCGGTGAGCTCGACCGTCGCCCCCTCCGCCTCGACCGCGGCGAGCGCCGCCCGGAACCCGTCCTCGCCGTCCGTGTCGACCAGGTACGTCGCGTTGAGCACCATCTCCTGCTCACGGCCGCTGAGCCGGGCGTCCTGCGGCTTCATCCGGTGCGAGCCGGCCGCGACCTGCGCCAACGTGTCGTCGAGGCGGTCCGCGACGGCCCGGGCGCGCTCGCGGGCCTGCGCGCCGCGGTCCCGGTCGGCCCGCCGGCGCAGCAGGTACGACGTCCCGGGCCGCTCCGACGACGCCGCCGGCTCCTCGGCCGGCGCCTCGGGCTTGGCGTCGACGTAGACCTTGACGCCCCATTCCCGCCGGTCCCGGACGCGCTCGAGGACGGTCCCGAACTCCACCGCCCGCTCGCGCAGCATTTGGGCGACCGCCTCGTCGTCCCGGTAGACGGTGGCGAGCCGCAGCGGCGCCGTCGGTTCCGCGGCCGCCGCCTCCACGATCACGGCGTGGTGCGCGCGGGCGAGCCGCTCGATGCGGCCCAGGTCCTCCATCGCGCGGGCGAGCGCCGACTCGTCGAACTCCTCCTCGCGCACCGTGCCGACCACGGCGACGAGCGGGCCCTCGACGACGAGCCGGGGGCTCTCGCCGTCGACGCCCGGTCCGGCGGGCGGCCGGTCCGCCCCGCCGAGGCGCACCGCGTACAACCAGACCAGGCTCATCCGCGCTCCTCCCGGGCCCGGGCGGAGCGCCTCCGCGTCGGTTCCGGCTGCGCCTCCGGCGCCGACTCCAGCTCCGACTCCACCTCCGGCTCCGGCTCCCGGGCCGAGCCGTCCTCCAGCTCGCCGCGCGTGCGGGCGGCCTCGAGGTCGCCGATGCGCTGCCGCAGCCGGCGGTTCTCCTCGTTCAGGTCCCGCTGCCCGGAGCTGAGGCTCGGGTCGTGCTCCCACCAGTCGATGCCCATCTCGCGGGCCTTGTCGACCGAGGCGACGAGCAGCCTGATCTTGATCGTCAGCAGCTCGATGTCGAGCAGGTTCACCCGGATGTCGCCGGCGATCACGATGCCCTTGTCGAGTACGCGCTCGAGGATGTCGGCGAGGTTCGTCGACTCCTGGCGGTGCTCGGGCGGTCGCGCCGTGCGTCCCGGTAACGGAAGGCCTCCGCTCGTCATCGTCCTCCTCTGTGCATCTGACCCCTGCTGTAGCGGCCGGTTCGGCGGTAGCCGTGGAGGTCGCCGTTCTCGTCGACGTCCACCTCGAAGACGGCCAGGATGTCGGCGGAGTCCGGGATGCGGCGCGTCTCCACGACCTCCACGCCGATCGACCAGCCCTCGTCGCGGCGCTCGATCGACACCACCGACTCCAGCTCGCGGCCGGTCAGCGAGACGATCTGCTCCGCTGCGCGGCGGGCGGCCTCGGCGGGCAGCGCGCGGCCGTTGCGCCCGGCCTCCCCCGGGCCGTCCGGGCCGCCCGGGCCGTCCGAGCCGTCCGAGCCGTCCGAGCCCCCCGACCCGCCGTCCGACGCACCCTTCGACGCCGTCTTCCGGGAGGCCGTCCTCCTCGTCCGGGTCGCGGGTGCGTCCTCCCGCTCGCCGCGCCGGGGTGCAGCGCGGCGAGCGGGCCGGGCCCGCCCGGTCTGCTCCTGGTCGTGCTCCTGGTCGTCCGTCATCGGTCTCCGCCGGTCAGGCGCGGCGCACCATCAGTCGCTGCAGCAACTCGTTCTCCCGCTCCGCGGCCTCGGACTCGGAGAGCTCGCCGGTGCGGCGCGCCTCGTCGACCCACTCCAGTTCGGCACGGATCCGCGCCGGGTCGTAGTACTGCTGTTCGGCCTGGTCCTGGATCTGCTCGGCCAGCCAGAGGACACCGCGGACCGGGGCCAGCGGCAAACCCAGCAGACCCGACACGAGACCCATCAGCGATCACTCCTCCGGCACGAAGTCGTAGGGGGCGAGCGGCCCGAGCAGCCGCAGCTTCAACCACTCGTGGGTGTCCGCACCCAGTTCCTCCACGGCGGCCTCGAACTCCTCCGCCCCGTCCCTGCGTACCAGGAACGCCGCGTTGACGACGTCCTCGGGCTGGGTCGGGGTGGTGCTCGACACCGCCTCGGCGAACGAGCCGATCCGGTCGAGGATGTCCTTCGCATCGACCTCGCGGCGCTCCTCGAGCGCCTTGACGATCAGCTCGCCGAGCTTGACGCGGTCGTAGTAGGCCGCGTCCTCGGGCACCCCGCGGATGCGCTCCTGCAGCTCACGCACCCCCTCGTCCTCCTCCACGACCTCGCGGAGCAGGACGTCCTGGTCGTAGCGACCCTTGAGGGTGTACTGGACGGTTCCCTCCAGCTGGTCCAACGCCCGGACGAACCGGTCGTGGTGCGGCGCGAGGAGCTCGTCGAGCACGCCCTCCTCCTCGATCACGGCCGGGAACCGCATCGGGAGCACCGTCGTGTGGGCGGCCACCGAGTCCACCACGGCCTCGTGGGCCACCAGGTCGTCCCGGGTGCCGAGCGGGCGGTCGAGCGGCACGTCGCCCACGATCGCGGCCACCTTCTCGTGCACCACGGTGGTCACCGTGCCCGACGGGCCCAGCCCCACCAGGTCGTCGGGCAGCTCGGCGTCCGACCGGACCAGCCCGTAGACGTACGTCGCGCTCACCCCTCACGCTCCCGCGTCCGCTGCGGCCGGCGCCGGCGCGGCGCCTCCTCCCGTTCCTCCTCGCGGTTGTTGCCGCCCAGGAGCTCCTCCACCTTGTCGACGGCGGCGTCGAGGACCCCGGAGGTCTTGCCCTTGGCGCCGCCCTCCATCACCCCCTGGGTGAGCTCGGTGATGTCCTTGCCGCCCTTGCCCTTGCCGTACAGGTCGAGCCGGTTGGTGGCCTCGGCGAAGCGCAGGAACGTGTCCACGCTCGCCACCACCACGCGCGCGTCGATCGTGAGGATCTCGATCCCCACCAGCGACACCCGCACGAACACGTCGATGACCAGGCCCTTGTCCAGGATCAGCTCGACGACGTCGGCGAGGCCGCTCGAACCGCCCCCGCCGCCGCGGTCGACGTGCCCCCCGCCGCCCGTCTGGGTCGCCACCGTCATCGCTCATCGACTCCTTCCGCCGGCGCCCGCGGTCTGCCGGCGTGCGGTGCGGCGGCGGGCCGGGGGCGGCTCCTCGTCGGGTTCCTCGTCGGGCTCGGTGTCCTCGTCGGCGGCCGGCTCGGCCTCGTCCGCCTCCTCGTACTCCTCGTCCGGCTCTTCGTCCGGCTCCTCGTCGGCGTACTCGTCGGCCTCCTCGTACTCCTCGTCCGGCTCCTCGTCGGCGTACTCCTCGGACTCGTCGACGGGGCCCTCGTCCGTCTCCTCCGCGGGCTCCTCGTCGTAGTCCTCGTCGTACTCGGCGGCCGGCTCGGCCTCCTCCTCGTACTCGGCGTCCTCGTCGGGCTCGGCGCCCTCGGCGTACTCGTCGCGCTCCTCGGGCTCACCCTCCTCCTCGCGGGCGCTCCGCTCCTCGTCCAGCGCCTCCTCGTGGGTCTTCACGACCTCGCCGTCGCGGATCTCGCCGCGCCAGCCCTCGATCTCGTCCTGGTGCAGCAGGGCGGTGGTCATGGCGTGCCGGCGGAAGTGCTTGAACTCCAGCCGGGCCCGGCGGCCCTGGGCGCGCCAGATGTTGCCGGTGCGCTCGAACAGGCCCTGCGGGTGGTACTCGAGCACCAGCAGGATCCGGGTGAGGTTGGGCCCCAGCCCGGTGAAGCTCACCGCGCCGTCGACGTGGCCCTTGGCCCCCTTGGACCGCCACATGATGTGCGAGTCGGCGACCTGGTCCATGATCGTCGCCTCCCACTCGCGGTGGGACAGGAAGACCTGCGCCTTCCAGTGGGTCTTCTCGTCGGAGAGCTGGTCGACGCTCTCGACCTTCTTCATGAAGCCCGGGAAGTCGGCCATCTGGGTCCACAGGTTGTACGTGGTCCGCAGGGGCAGGCCGACGTCCTGCTCCTCGACGATGTTGATCAGCTTGACCTTCTTGCCGCCGCCGCTGCCGCCGCCCCCGCCCTCGGAGTCGTCGCCGCCGCCGCCGAACAGGCCGCTGACCTTCTCCTTGATCCCGGAGAAGAACCCGCCCTTCTTGCCGTCCTCGTCCTCGTCGCCGTCCTCGTCGTCGGGGTCGCGGTCCTCGTCGTCGTCGCGACCGCGGCCGCGGCCGAGCGCCTCGCGGACCCCGCTGCCGCCGTTCTCGGTGACCGTGTCGAGGCGGTCGGTCAGGTTCGTGACCCGGTCCGTGGCGGCCTCGGCCGCCTTCTGCACCATCAGCGACAACAGGCGCTGACCGGCGTCCTTCAAGGCGTCGGCCGGGAGGGCCTCCGCGAGCTTCGACGTGTCAGGCATCGCTGCTCCTCCGCTTGGCGGTGCCCTTGCCCCGGCCCGAGGCCGCCTTCGCCCCGCCCGCGGCGGCTCGCGCCCCGGTCCGGGCCGTGGCGGTGCCCGCGGCCGCGGTACGACGGCCGGAGCCGGAGGCGCGGGACCCGGCCCCGCGCGACGCGCCCTGCGCCTTGGCGGTGCGGCGCCGCGGCTTCGGCTCCTCCTCGGGCTCCTGCTGCTCGTCCTCGACCGGCTCGTCGCCCCGGTCGGTCTCCTCGTCGGAGTCGGCGCCGCCGGCCTCGCGGGCGCTGTCGACAGCGCTCTGCGTTGCGTCCGTGCCCGCGCCGGCGGCGGCCTCCCCGGTGTCCTCGGCGTCCGGCGCCGTGTCGGAGGCGGAGTCCTTGGCCTCGCCCGCCTTGTCCTTCGCGCCGTCCTTCGCGCCGTCCTTCGCGCCGTCCTTCGCGCCCGAGGCGCCGCTCGCGAGGGTTTCGACCTTCTGACCGACCTTGTCGGTCAGCGCGGCGACCTGGCGCGCCGCCACGGCCATGGCGGCGCCCTTGCCCGCCTCCAGCAGCCGCCCGCGGACCTGGTCGGTCACCGCGGCCAGCTCGGGGGAGCTGTTCAGCAGCTTGGTGGCCTGGGCGAGGAGCTCACCCGGCCCGCCCGCACGACGCCCCGCGGCCATCCCGCCGAGCATCAGGGCGAGCTTCATCTTCTTGGTGCGTCCCAGGAAGTAGCCGCCGGCTACCCCGAGCGCCACACGTGCGCCGCATTTCATCGTGCCTCCAAGTTGTGGTGGCCGGCCCGCGCCCACGCGAAGGGATCGATGTCACCGAACCGCTCGCGCCCGAGCCCCGAACCGGGGTCAGCAGCTTCTACCCGAACGGATCTGGCTGCACACGCCGATCGACCACATCAGCCATTTTTGCGCCGTTCGGCCCACCCGTCCGGACCATTTCCCGGAAATGCTCCTGAAACAGGCGGGTGAGCACTGCTGCAACGTTTCCGTGAGAGCACTGGGCCGAACGAGCGCTTACCGCCCGGTCGGCCCAGCGACTGGTCACGGTGCGGAAGCGGGCGAGCGGACTGCGTGCAGGAAAAGAGTGACGGCCATCGACGGAGTCCGGCGTGGACGGGCCCGCCGACCGGCAGAACGGATCGTCAGGAGCCTGCTTTGGCGGCCGCCACGATGATCAGCACGATGAGCGCGACGAGCAGCAGCACCACGGTGATCGGCAACAACACGATCGCGAGCACGAGGGCGAGAATGATCGCCACGCGCATTCCGGTGCTCATGGCCCCGACCGCGCCTTTCAGCGCACCCCAGATCGGGTTCTTCCCGGCCAGCCCGGCACGGACGCCACCCAGCAGCCCGCCCATGGCGACCCCACCCGAGGCGGCAAATTTCTGGACCAGCCCGCCCAGGTCCTCCACGTTCTCCAGGACGAGCCCGACCGAGCTGCGCAGGAGCGTGCGGAGCAGGTCGCGCAGGCTCTCCTTGAGGTCGGCGACCGCGGCGTTCCGGCGCTCGACGGGGTCGAGGCCCGGCTGGCGCGACCGGTCGCTCGACCGCGGGGCGTCGCCGCCCATCTCCAGCGCCGTCATGGGCTGCATGAGTTCCTCCCCGCCTGCGCCGCCCGAATCGTGCGGCGCTGGTGCCGACTACCCCGATCCGGGTCCGCACCACTCGCCGCGGGCGGCGCGTGGCGCGGATTCCGCCCGGACGTCGCAGCGCGCGGTCGTGGACGACGGCCCGCGTTGCCCCGACCGGAGCAACGGCGCCCGCCGGGGTGCCGTGATTCGCGCGGTCATGCAAGGGTAGCGCCCTTCCATGGCGAGCATCGGCTACTTCCTGTCCTGCGAGCAGTACGGCCCGAAGGAGCTCGTCGTCCAGGCGCGGGCGGCGGAACGGGCCGGCTTCGAGCGGCTCTGGATCTCCGACCACTTCCACCCGTGGAACGACGAGCAGGGCCAGAGCCCGTTCGTCTGGTCCGTGATCGGGGCGCTGTCCGAGGCGGTGTCGCTGCCGGTCACCACCGCCGTGACCTGCCCGACGGTGCGCATCCACCCGGCCGTGATCGCCCAGGCCGCCGCGACCGCCGCGGTGCAGCTCGACGGCCGGTTCGTCCTCGGCGTCGGCAGCGGCGAGCTGCTCAACGAGCACGTCCTCGGCGACGCCTGGCCGTCCGTCGGCGAGCGCCTGGCCATGCTCGAGGAGGCGGTCGACGTGATCCGCCTGCTGCACCAGGGGGAACAGATCAGCCACCACGGGACCTACTACGAGGTGCAGGAGGCGCGGATCTACACGCTGCCCGAGCAGCCCGTGCCGATCTACGTCTCCGGCTTCGGCCCGCAGGCCACCGAGCTGGCGGGCCGAATCGGCGACGGCTACTGCACCGCGATGCCCGACGGCGACCTGGTCCGGACGTTCCGCGAGTCCGGTGGCGGGGACAAGCCCGTCCAGGCCGGGATGAAGGTCTGCTGGGAGCCCGACCGCGAGGCCGCGATCGACCGGGCGCACCGCCTGTGGGCCAACGACGCGCTGCCCGGCCAGCTCGGCCAGACCCTGCCCCGGCCGCAGGACTTCGCCGACGTCATGACGCTGGTGCCGCGCGTGCAGGTCGCGGAGACGATCGTGTGCGGCGACGACCCGGAGGACCACCTCGAGCGGGTCCGCCGGTACCTCGACGCCGGTGTGGACGAGGTCTACGTCCAGCAGGTCGGCGCCGACCACGACGGCTTCTTCCGCGGGTGGGCCGACACGGTGCTGCCGCAGCTGCGCTGAGCCGGCGACCCGCCCGGTGACAAGGGCCCGTCGGCCTGTCCTGCAGGCGGCGCGGCGTGCTTGGCTTGCGCCCCTGTCCGGCCGCGAGATGGGGGTGCGTCGTCATGGCGGGAGCACGGGGACGGCACGGGCGCCGGGTGGTGGGCGCCCTCGTGGCGACGGCGGGCGCGGTCCTGCTGCTGCTCGCCCCGCCGGGGGCGGCCGCGGCGGCCCCCGGACCTGCCGCCCACGCCGGCTACCAGCCGGTCACCGGTTCCAACTGGTCCGGCTGGGCGGCGGTCGGGTCCGGCTTCACCACGGTCTCCGCCGCCTGGTCGGCCCCCACGGTCCGCTGCGGTGCGCCCACCCAGGTCGTCGGGCCCTGGGTCGGGCTGGGCGGCGTCGTGACGAACACCGTGCAGCAGACGGGCCTCGAGATCACCTGCGCGTCCGGGAAGCCGGTCTACCGCGCCTGGTACGAGACCGCGCCACAGCCGCCCGTGTACCACCCCGACCCGGTCGGCCCGGGCGATCGGATGACCGCGAGCGTGCACCGGACGGCGACGGGCTACACCCTCACCATCGCGGACACCACGCGTGGCTGGACGCGGACCGCGCACACGGCCCACCTCCAGGACGACCACGCGTCGGCGGAGGTCGTCGTCGAGTCACCCACCGGCGCGTTCCCGGCGTTCGGCAGCCTCACGCTCTCCGGCGCCACCGTCGACGGCAGGCCGCTCGCCGCCACCGACCCGGTCGGCTTCGAGTCCGGCACCACGGATGTGCGGCAGACCCGGACCGGACCGGTGCGCGGCGGCACGTTCACCGTCAGCTACCTGCACGAGTAGGTGCTCACCGCCTCCGGCGGAGCTGCGTCTCGTCCAGGTCCAGCTCCTGGCTGATCGCCACCATCGTCGGCCGGCTGATCTCCCCGCGTGCCTGCATCCGGCGCAGCGTCTCGCGCTCGACCTCGACCAGGCGCAGCCGCAGCGCACTGACGTCCGTCGCGCCCTCGCCGGATGACTCCGGCTCCGGGCCGCCCTCGTCGTCACCGTGGTGGTGGGCGTGGCGGGTCGCCTCCAGCTGGTCGCGGAGGTGCTCCCGGCGCAGCTCCAGGACCTGACGCAGCTCCTCCACCCCGGCCGGCCCGGGCTCGTCCCGCTCGGCGACCTCGTCGAGCTCGCGCAGGGCCGCGTCGACGGCGGCCCGGCGCGCCCGCACCCCCTCGGTGCGCTCGCGCTCGTCGGGCCGCAGCTTCAGCACCTTCAGCAGCCGGGGCAGCGGGACGGTCTGCCCGACGAGGGTCACGAGCACCACCACCACGGTGAGGAACAGCAGCAGATCGCGGCGCGGGAAGGGCGTGCCGTCCGCCGCCGTCAGCGGGATGGACAGCGCGACGGCGAGGGACACCGCCCCGCGCGGCCCGCACCAGCCGAGCACCACCCGTTCCTGCCAGGGCATCTGCGCGGCCAGCTCCTCCCGGACCGGCAGCAGCGCGCCCAGCGGCGCCACCAGCATCACCCACGCCATCCGCACCAGGATCGCGACCGCGACCACCGCCGCCGCCGCGAGCGCCAGCGCCGTCCACGAGTACGCCCCGACCTCGCGGATCACCGCGGGTACCTGGATCCCCAGCAGTACGAACAGCAGCGCGACGAGCAGCGAGTTCAGCACCGTCCAGAAGGTCTCGGAGTGGAGCCGGACCGTCGGCTCGACCAGCCCGCGGCCGCGGACCCCGAGCCACACGGCGGCGGTGACCGTCGCGAGCACGCCGGACGAGTGCAGCTCCTGTGCCGGCACGAACGCGAGGTACGGCGTGACCAGGGAGAGGATCACGTGGCTCGCGGTGTCCCGGACGAACCGGCGCAGCGCCGCGCTGACGATCCCGACGACGAGCCCGAACGCGATGCCGCCACCGACCTCGATCAGGAGTTGCAGGCCGACCTCGCCCACCGAGGTCGTGGCGCCGACCGCCCCGATCGCCACGGCGAACAGGGTGAGCGCGACGCCGTCGTTGACCAGCCCCTCGGACTCCAGCACGGTGACCAGCCGGCGCGGCGCCCCGAGCCGCTGCAGGACCGAGCCCGCGGCCACCGGGTCGGGCGGCGCGACGGCGGCGCCGAAGGCGATCGCCGCGGCCCAGCCCACGTCGGGGAAGACCAGGAGGAGCGACCCTCCGACCGCGAGCGCCGTCGCCACGACGAGCCCGACGGACTGCCCGACGACGGGGACCAGGTTGTTCGCCGTCTCGCGCGGGTCGCTGAAGAACGCGGCGTAGTAGATCAGCGGCGGCAGGAAGACCAGCAGCACCAGGTCCGGTGAGAGCCGCACCTCGGCCACGCCGGGGATGAACGCCGCCCCGACCCCGAGCAGCACGTACACGGCGGCCTCGGGCAGGCCCGTCCCCCGGCTGACGAGGCGGCCGAGGACGACGCCCGCGGCGAGCACGAGCACGACGAGCAGGACCTGGGTCGGCACGGAGCAGTCGGTACCCGTCCGGGCGGCGGACCATGCCGGGGAGCCGGGACGGTGCTCGGCGGGCCGGGTCGTAGGGTGGCCGGGTGCCGATGACCGCGAAGTACGCCACCACCTGCGGCGTCTGCTCCAGCCCCGTCCGGCCCGGCGAGGAGATCGCGAAGGCGGGCAGCGCCTGGGCGCACTCGGCCTGCGCCGAGGTGGCGAAGAGCGGCGGGAAGGGCGACTCCGGTGCGCTGACCGCCCGGCCGTCCCGGTCGGCCCCGCGCCCGGACATGCCCGCCGCCGAGGGCGCCCTCGAGGTGTGGACGGACGGCGCGTGCTCCGGCAACCCGGGCCCCGGCGGCTGGGCCTGGGCCACCCGGGACGGCCGGCAGGACAGCGGCGGCGAGGCCGGCACCACCAACCAGCGCATGGAGATCCGCGCGGCGCTGGAGGCGGTCCGGGCGCTCGACGGCCCGCTGGTGGTGGTCAGCGACTCGACCTACGTCGTGAACTGCTTCCGGGACGGCTGGTGGAAGGGCTGGCTCGCGCGCGGCTGGACCACGAGCGCGCGCAAGCCGGTGGCGAGCCGGGACCTGTGGGAGCCGCTGATCACCCTGGTCAACGAGCGGGGCGACGTGTCCTTCCGCTGGGTGAAGGGCCACTCCGGGGACGAGATGAACGACCTGGTCGACGCGCTGGCCGTGGAGCAGTCCCGCGCGGTCGCCTGACCCTCGGAGTCGTCAGTCCGCGGGGCGGTGGCCGCCGCCCTTCCGGCACCACAGGGTGATGCCCATCCCCGTGACCAGCACGGCGAACAGCACCATCACCCCGGACAACAGCGCCATCCCCGCGAGCAGGCCCAGCAGGCCGATCACGACGAGGACCAGCGCCACCGCCCGCCGGGCACGCGTGGGGAAGCTCCCCTGCGCGAGGCGTTCGGCGAACCGCGGGTCCTCCATGCGGATCGCCGCCTCGATGTCCTGCAGCCGGCGCCGGTCCTCGTCGCTCAGCATGGCTCCCCCTCGCTCCTGCGTGAGAGCGAACTCCTCGGAACCTGCCCGGTCAACCGTCCTTCGTGTCAATCCCCCGGTGTCAGTCCTTCGGTGTCAGTCCTTCGGGGTCAATCCTTCAGGGTCAGTCCTTCAGGGGGTCGTGACCCCAGTTCATCAAGGAGTACCGCCACTTCGTCTCCGTGACGTCGCCCTCCGGCTTCTGCGCCAGGTGCCGGTGCACGTAGCCGACGACCTTGCCCATGTGCTTCTCGTCGTCGTCGGAGAGGTCGGCCTTCTCGCTCCGCAGGATCTCCACGATCCGCCGGCCGGACTCGTGCCCGACGGACTCGCCGCCGTCGTGCTGCCCGGCGTCCTTCGACTCGTCCGACTCGAGCCACTTCTCGAGGTCGCCGGCGGTCATGTTGACCACCTCGCCGAACTCCGTGCGGACGTCCTCGTCGCCCGTGCCGCTCACGAGGTCGCGGTCCCGGGCTTGAACAGGACCTTCACCGCCCCGTCCCGTTTCTCCTGGAACATCTTGTAGGCGTCGGGCGCCGACTCCAGCGGGACGTGGTGGGTCGCGAAGTCCTCGGTGCCCAGCGGATCGTCGTCCGTGAGCAGCGGCAGCAGGTCCGGCACCCAGCGGTGCACGTTCGCCTGGCCCATCCGCAGCTGGATCTGCTTGTCGAACATCTGCAGCATCGGCAGCGGGTCGGCCATGCCGCCGTACACGCCGGAGAGCGAGATCGTGCCGCCGCGGCGGACGAGCTCGACCGCCATCTGCAGGGCGGCCAACCGGTCCACGCCGGCGGTCTTCATGAACGGCGCGGCCAGGGCGTCGGGCAGGTACCCGACGAGCTGGTGGGCGATCTTGCCGAAGGGCGAGCCGTGCGCCTCCATCCCGACCGCGTCGATCACCGCGTCGGCGCCGCGGCCGCCGGTGAGTGCGCGGACCGCGTCGGCGACGTCCTTGCCGGCCTCGCGCAGGTCGATGGTGGTGACACCGCGGTTCTGCGCCCGCTGGAGCCGCTCGGGCACCAGGTCGATGCCGATGACCGTCTCGACGCCGCGGTGCCGGGCGATCCGGGCGGCCATGTCGCCGATCGGCCCCAGCCCGAGGACGACGAGGCTGCCGTCGCGCGGCGGGTCGGCGTAGGCGACAGCCTGCCACGCCGTGGGCAGCACGTCGGACAGGTAGACGAAGCGGTCGTCCGGCGGGCCCTCGGGCACCTTGATCGGCAGCGTGTCGCCGAACGGCACGCGCAGGAACTCCGCCTGCCCGCCCGGCACCTGGCCGTAGAGCTTCGTGTAGCCGAACAGGGACGCCCCCATGCCCTGCTCGCGGTTCTGCGTGGTCTCGCACTGCGAGTGCAGCCCGCGTTCGCACATCCAGCAGGTCCCGCAGGAGACGTTGAACGGCACCACGACGCGGTCGCCGACCTCGAGCGAGGTGACGCCCGGGCCCTTCTCGGCGACGATCCCCATCGGCTCGTGGCCGAGGATGTCGCCCTCGCCGAGGAACGGGCCCAGCACCTCGTACAGGTGCAGGTCGGAACCGCACAGCCCGGTCGAGGTGATCTGCACGACGATGTCGTCGGGATCCTTGATGGACGGATCCGGGTGGGTGTCCACCCGGACGTCGCGCTTGCCGTGCCAGGTGAGCGCGCGCACGACGCCTCCTCTCTCGCCCTTCCGCAGGGCCTTCCTCAGGCGGGGTACTGGTGCTCGTTCAGCACCCGGGCCAGGTGCGCCGCAGTGGCGGCGAGGGTGGCGGTCGTGTCCGCCACCGGCTCGGGGTGTCGTCGAGGTCCTCGGAGTCCGTGCCGGACATCGCCTCGCCGTTCCAGTAGACGGACCCCTGCGCCGGCACGGTGAAGCCGGTGTCGTTGAGGGCCTGGAACAGGCCGGCGGCGATCTTGTGGGCACCGTCCATCGTTGCCGACGACGGCGGCCACCGCGACCTTGCCGAACATCAGCGGCCGGCTGGCCAGTGCGGTGAGCATGGCGGACCTCCCGTTCGCCGGATCCTCGGTCGCGGGCAGCGATACCCGGCCGCGACCCCGGCAAACGGACTCCCGACGGGCCGCGCGGGGGTTACGCCGACCGGTACGGCCGTGTCAGCATCAGTGTCCCGAGTCGCCGCGTTCAACCACGCAGCGCGCGACCTCCTCTCTCTCCGGAGGGGCGCATGCCGACGCAGGACAAAGCCATTGTCGAGATCGAGTTCGACGACCGCCCGGAGACGGGCCACCTGGTCGCCCACCTGAGAGGTGAGGTCGATCTGGCGAGTCTCGCGTGCTTCCGCTCCGTCCTGCGCGGGCTGGCCGACACGGACCGCGCCGCGGTTGTGGTGGAGCTCGACGACCTGCAGCACCTGTGCGCCTCGGGGGTGCGCGAGCTGCTGCGGCTGCGGGACGAGCTCGAGCTCCGGGGTAGTGGGCTGCACCTGGTCTGCGGCGAGCACCGGCCGGCCCGGATGATCCTGCGGGCCCTGGGCATCGACGCCCTCGGCGCGCTGCCCGGCGCACCCACTCCCCTCGTCGTCGACTCGCGGGTGCGCCGGCTGAACTGAGAACCCATCGGCCCCGGACCCGAGGCCCCTTCGCACGAGGGCGCGATCCGCCGATTCCCTTCACGGCGTCGAGCGCTCCTCGGCGCGGGTGTGCGCCGGTTGGGCCGGGCAGCCGCCGGGAAGTCCGGGAGATGTTCCAGCTCCCCGTGCCACTGCGTGTGCCGATCCCCGGGGCCGCGCTGCGGCGGACCCGATGAGCCTGCCGTCGCCGCGCCTGGCCGGCCGGTGGTCCACCGGGATCACCATGGCCCTCCTCGGCCTGACGCCGTTCGTGCTGCTCTCGACCGCGCCGTTCCTGTTCACCGGGGTGCAGGCGGGCGAGCTCGGCACCGACCGCGCGGGGCTGCAGCTCGGCCAGGGGCTGGCCAACGCGTCGTACGCCTTCGCCGTCGTGCTCGCCGCCGACCTCATGCACCGCGTCGACCGGCGCCGGATCTACCTCGGCTGCACCCTGCTCATCGCGGCCGGGGCCGCGCTGGCGGCGGTCTCCGGCTCCAACGGCGTGCTGATCGCGGGCCGGGTGCTGCTGGGCCTGGGCAGCGGGATGCTGCTGGTCGTGGCGCTGCCGCCGGCCGTGACGGGGCACGGCCCGCAGCGGGTCCCGCTGACCGTCGCCCTGATCAACCTCGGGCTGTTCGGCGGGTCCGTGGCCGGCACGTCGATCGGGGGGTTCGCCGCCACGCCGGGCGCGTGGCGTTGGGTGCACGTCGCAGCCGCGGTCGTCGCGCTCGCCGGGTTCGTGGTGGGGCTCCTGGGGTTCGAACGGGCCGAGCCCGAGTCCCCGCGGATGCGGGTCGACCCGTCCGGTGTCCCGCTGGCCGCGGCGGCGACGTTCCTGCCGTTCGTGGGCGTGAGCATGCTGGTCGGGCACCCGCCCAGCTCCCCCGGGTTCCTGGTGCCGACGGTGCTCGGGCTGGCCGCGCTCGTCCTCCTCGTGGTGCGGGAGTACCGCAAGGAGAACCCGCTGATGCCGGTGCGGCTCATCGCGCACACGCTGCCCATCACCGGGATCGGCGCCGCGATGGTGACCGGCGCCGGGTTCACCGCCTTCACCGAGCTGGCGGTGCTGCGCCTGCAACAGGTCGAGGGGCACCCGCCCGCGGTCGTCGGCGCGGCGCTCGTCACCCAGGTGGCCGGGATGCTGGTGGCGATCCTGCTGATCGTGCGCGTGCTCCCCACCCGCTGGCTGCCCGTGCTGGTCCTGGGCGGGCTGCTCACGGTGTGCGCGGCCGGCGCCGTGCTGCTGAGCGGCGGCGGGCTGGTGCGCGCCGCGGTGGCCGGGTTCCTGCTGGGGGTGGGCGCCGGCACGGGGGTCGGGCCGGGGCTGTTCCTCGGCGCGCTCAGCGTGCCCGCGCCACGGCTCGGGCCGGCGTTCGCGCTGGTCCAGCTGCTGCGCTCGGAGGCGGCGTTCCTGGCGGCACCGGTGGTGATGACGCTGGCCATGTCCGAGGGCGCCGCCACCCCGTCCTCGATCGACCGGACGATCCTGCTCGGCGTCGTGCTCACCGGGGTCGGCGCGGTCGTGCTGACGGGCACGCTGCTGCTCGGCGGCTCCGGACCGCAGAAGCCCGACCTGCGGCGCTGGACGGACGGCGAGGGGCCGGCCTTCCGCTCCCCGCCGGTCGCGGCGGTGCTGCGGGAGTGACCCTCGCCGTCGGCGGGCGGGGTGTGAGCCGGGTGTGATCGGGTACGCGGAGGCCGGACCGCACAGGGACACGACGTCACGAGGGAGGTCCCAGTCGTGCAGGACCCCGGCCGCGAGGACCGCGAGGACCGCGACACGCGCACCGACACCGCTCCCGACACCGCCACCGGCTCCGGCTCCGGCTCGGACGGTGAGGACCGGGCCCGGGAGGACCGGGCACGTGCGGAGCGGGTCGACGAGCTGGCCGCGCAGATGAACGTGGCGAACAACTGCTCGCCGCCCCGACCCGGCGACCCGGAGTACTGATCGCCGGCGCACCTCTGCACCAGGTGTCGGGTGGACGGCCTGCGCGCCGATCCCGCGGAGGCCGCGCACGATCCGCGGGGTCGCAGCTGCTTCGATGATCGATGCGAGTGGGACAGGAGCGTCGGTCGAGGAACCCTCCCGTAGCTCTCGCTCCGATCACCGGCTCGTGGTCAGCGCGAGTGTCACAGGAGCGCTGCTCGCGGGACCCTCACGTGCCGCTCGGACGGATCATGGGTGGTACCGACGATCGAGCCGAAGGGGCCGCACCGGCCAGGCGGTCAGGCGTAGATGCGGCGGTGCGCGGCGCGGACGAGGCCGCGGTAGACCGGGCCGAGGCGGCCGGAGGCGGCGAGGGCCGCACGGGCCGCGTTGGCGCCCGCCCCACCGTGCACGGCCCCGCCGGGGTGCGCCGAGGAGCCCGAGAGGAACAGCCGGTCGATCGGGGTGTCCGCACGCCCCAGCCCCGGTACCGGCCGGAACACCAGCTGCTGGTGCACCGCCGCCGTGCCGCCGTTGATCGCGCCGTCGACGAGGCCGGGGTTGCGCCGCTGCAGGTCCGCGGGCCCGGCCACGCTGCGCGCGCGGATCAGGTCGCGGAAGCCCGGGGCGTTGCGCTCCACCGTGCGCTCGACGAGCTCGGCGTGCCGCAGCACGTCGGTCTCGTCCCAGCCCAGCCCGCGGGGCACGTGCGTGTACGTCCAGGCGGACTCGGTGCCCGCCGGCGAGCGGGAGGGGTCCGCGGTGGTCATCTGCCCGAACAGCAGAAACGGCTCCTGGGGCACCCGGCCCGCGGCGAGGTCGGCCGCGTAGCCGCGCAGCCCGTCCATGTCCCCACCGAGGTGCACCGTGCCCGCCCGGCGGGCCGCCTCCGCGGTCCAGGGCACCGGGCCGTCGAGCGCCCAGTCGAGCTTCACGGTCGCGGTGTCCCACTGGAACCGGTCGAGATCGCGGACGAACCGCGGCGGCAAGTTGGCCTCTCCCACCAGGTCCCGGTACAGCACCGGGGCCGGGACGTCGGCGAGTACGGCCCGGCGGGCCGTGACGGGCGTGCCCTCGGCGTCGCGCACTCCGACCGCGCGCCCCCCACGGAGCAGCACCTCGCGGACCGGGCGATCGCACTCGACCCGGCCGCCGCGCTCGCGCAGCCGTGCCACCAGCGCGTCGACGATCCGGCCGGCGCCGCCCTCGGGCACCGGGAAGCCGACGTCCTGGCCCAGCATGCAGAGCAGCCACCCGAAGACCGCGCTGCCCGCGGTGTCGGGACCCAGGTCGGTGTGCAGGGCGTTGCCGGCGAGCAGCAGCTTCGCGCCCTCGCCGCCGAACCGCTCGTCGGCGAACCGGCGCACGGGCTGCACGATCGTCCGCGCGAACCGCAGCGCGTCGGCGGTGCCGAGCGCGCGCAGCAGCCGCGGCGTGCCCCGGACCGGCGGGAACGGGCGCAGCACCGTCTCCAGCAGCGAGTCCCGGATGCGCGTCCACTCCTCCGCCAGGGCGCGCCAGGCCGCCCCGTCGCCCGCGGCGAACGTGTCGAGCGCGCCGGCGGTGGTGTCGAGGTCCCGGGAGAGGACGACGCAGCGGTCGTCCGGGGTGACGTGCGCGAGGACCGCGGGGGCGTGCCGCCAGCGCAGCCCGTGCTCGTCGAGCCGGAGCTCGCGCAGGATCGGGGAGGCGGCCCCGAGCGGGTAGAACGCGCTGAACAGGTCGCTGCGGAAGCCCGGCGCGGTGATCTCGGCGGTGCGCACGGCCCCGCCGGGGGCGTCGGCGGCCTCCAGGACGAGGACCTGCCAACCGGCGTCGGCGAGCAGGTTCGCGGCGACCAGACCGTTGTGCCCCGCCCCGACGACGACGGCGTCGGCGGTCCCGGTCACGGTCGGTTCCGGACGATGCTCTCGAGCCGGGCCAGGGTCTCGGTGTTGCGCGGCACCAGCACGACCTGCTGCACCGCCCGGGGGATAAGCACCGCGGGACCGGACTCGGCGTGCTCCTCCATCACCACCCGGGTCCCGCCGGTCTCCGGCCGCAACGTGATCCGCACCCGCGCCGCGCCCGACGGCCAGGCGTGCGCCTTCAGCTCGAGCAGCCGCTCCGGTTCGCAGGCCCGCACCTCGGTGCGGTCCTGGATCTGGACCGGCCAGCTGCCCACGCTGTGGTGCAGGCGGGTCCCCACGGCGGGGTAGCCGTCGTCGACTGCCCGCATGTGGGTGGCGCCGACGACCCAGAGCGGGTAGCTCCAGCCGTCGGCGATCACCTGCCAGACCTTCGCCGGTTCCGCCGGGACGAGCCGATCGACCTTCATCGGGCTCCCTTCTCGAGGTCGTTCCTCAGCGCCGCGCCAGCCCGACGGCCGCGCCGACCGCGGCCGCGAGCCCCAGGCCGGCCGCGAGCGTCCGTGCCCGTTCGCGCCCCGGCCCGTTCCAGCCGTCGTGCACCCGCCGCGGGTGGTCCGGCGGGTCGTACAGGGTGCCCGGGTCGTCGGCCGGGCCGCCACCGCGGGCGAGCACGTAGCGGACCACCTCCGCGGCGAACACCCGCTCGGCGCTCTCCGGCCAGACCTTGTGCTGCAGCAGGAGCAGCCGGGCGAGGACGCCCCCGGCCACGACCTCCCGGCGTGGTGTGCGGATCTGGTTCACGATGATCCGCGCGACGCGCTCCGGCGCATAGGTCGGTGCCGCCAGCCGCGGCCGGGCTCCGGTCCGGTTGGCGGCGTCACGCCAGATCGGGGTGTCGATCGCCGCCGGCAGGACCGTGCCCACCCGCACTCCGCGCACGCCGGAGGTCCGCAGCTCCTGGCGCAGGCTCACGCCCAGCGCCCGGATCGCGAACTTCGCCATCGAGTACGCGGCGCCGTAGGGCAGCGCGACGACCCCGAGGATCGACGACACGTTGACGATCACGCCGCGGTCGCGCTCCACCATCCCGGGCAGCACCGCGCGGCAGCCGTGCACGTACCCCATGAGGTCGACGTCGAGCACCCGCCGGACCTCGTCGAGGGGCACGTCGAGGAACGCCCCGAACCCGACGACCCCGGCGCAGTTCACCCAGGCGTCGATCCGCCCGAACCGGTCGGTGGCCTCGCGGACCACTCCCTCGACCGCCGCGAAGTCGCTGACGTCGGCCGGGGCCGGGACGAGGCCGCGGCCCTCCAGCTCGGCGAGCGCGCCGGCGTCCCGGGCGACCCCGACGACGGTGGCGCCGCGCCGCAGCAGCTCCTGTGCGGTCGCCCGCCCGATGCCGCTCGAGGCGCCGGTCACCACCACGACGCTGCCCGCGATCTCCACAGTGGGCACCTACCCGCGGAGCGCCCTGCCACACCTCCGCACGGCCCGCACCTCCGCGTGGCGCGGGCCCGTACGGGTAGTCGCAGGCCATGAGCGCCGACCGCATCGCGCACCCCTGGGGCGCGCGGACGCCCTACGGAAAGGGCGCGCCGTGGCCCGTCCGCGTCGACCCGCAGCTCGCCGAGGGGCGTCACGGAGGCGGACGTCGAGCGCTGGGTGCCCGCGGCTCGGCAGCGACGGCCGGCCCGGCTCCTACGACGACGTCGACCACGCCGGCGTCGAAGCAGCCGACGTTCAAGACCGGGGCCGCCGCGCTGGGCCCGGCCTGACCGCGAGCGCGGCCGACGGGCACAGCCGACGGGCGCGGCCGACGGGCACCCCGATGCGCCTCCCACACCCGGTCGACGAGATGCGGACGGCGCAGCAGGGTGTGCCGGCTCCGACTCCCCCCGGGCAGTAGGCGGGCGTACTGCTGGCCGGCCGCTCCGGCGCCGTCAGCGGTCCTTGTCCTCGTGGGCGCCCGCGCTGTCGGCCTCGTCCGCACCGCCACGCGGGAACGCAGCGCCCTGCGGCTCCTCCGGGGCGGTGTCGGGCTCGTCGCCGGGGGCGCCGGTGGTGGTCGCCTCCTTGAGGACCTGCTCGGTCATGGTCTCGTCGTGGTCGTCGCGTCCGGTCATGCCCGGGGCGTGCCCACCGCCGCCCGCTTCAATCCTCGGCGCGGAGGCGACCTACGACCGGACGATGTCCAGGTCCGACCGCGCGACCTCGACGTGGGCACGCTGGCGGGACAGCAGCGCGGAGGCGGCCGCGTCGCCGGGCAGGACCTGCGCGGCGAAGGCGTCCGTGTGCGCCGTCATCAGGCCGGTGAAGGACACACGGTCGCCGGTGGCGGCGACGAAGGGCGCCTCGCCCGGCTGCGTCAGCACCTGGACCCAGACCCGCTCGTCGGCCGCGGTGCCCAGCCAGAAGCCCCCGTCGGCCGGCACGGACTGCACGGGCACGCCCTCGGCGGTGACGGTGTCCCCGGCGAACCCGGAGAGGTCCCCGCCCGGCCCCGAGGCGCGCTCCAGCGGCAACAGGGTCGCCCCGCCGGCCGTGAGCCCGCTCGCCGCGCTGGTGTCCGTGTCCGCGACGGTGCCGGCGCCACCCAGTGGGTCCCACTGCACGAAGGCGGCCACCGCGACCAGCGAGCAGACGGCGGAGATGATCGCCCAGAGCCACAGCGGGGCTCCGAGGCGGGGGCGGGCACGGACCCGGGTGTGGGCCACGGCGAGGCCCTCCGGGTGCACGTCGGTCACGGCAGGCTCCTCAGGGGGACGCGATGGGATCGCGCCCGGTATTCCTCCCGTCACCGCCGGTCAAACTCGTGTCACCACAACGATGTAACCAGCTCACCGCTTCCGCGCGCGGGCGGTCTCGCGGTCGTTCGCCTTCTGGATCTCCTCGACGAGCTCGTCCTTGTTCCTGCCGTCCGGATCGTCGATGCCGAGCTTCTGCGCGACCTCCACGAGATGGCTCTTCCTCGCCTTCGCGTCGACGCCGCCCGCGGTCTCGTCGCCCGCCGACCGGGACTGCGGCGCGCTCTTCTCCGCCTGCTCGTCCGAGGGGCCCGGCTCGTCCTTGGGCTCCCAGTGGTCGCCGACCTTCTCGTGGGTGTGCTTGAGCGCGGCGTAGGCGGTGCGGTGGGCCCGCTCGCCGTCGCCGTAGCTGTCCTCGGCCGACTCCAGCGCCTTCTTGTACGTGCGCACGGCCTTGTCGTCGGAGCGCGCGATCGTCGACGGCACGTCGTCGCGCATCTTCTCGGCCTCGTCGTGCTTCCCGGCCATGTCGTCCTCCTCCCCGGTCAGTTCCCGGCCGAGCCCGGCTCGGCCATCTTCCGGTGGGCCCCGGCCTTCATCCGGTCCGGCAGCACGTCGTTCGCCAGGGCCTGGGCCTTGGTCGACAGCGAGCCCGCGACCACCTTCTGGTCCCCGGACAGCAGCGCGTCGACGCCCTGCCGCGCCACCTGGGCGGGGTCGTCCTTGTCCGACGCGCCGACCTTCGTGTCGTCCATCCCGGCGCGGTGGAAGAAGTTCGTCTCGGTCGGGCCGGGCATCAGCGAGGTCACGGTGACCCCGCTGTCCCGGGCGTCGAGCTCGGCCCGCACCGCCTCGGCGAACGACTGCAGGAACGACTTCGAGGCGTTGTAGACGGCCTGGTAGGTCCCCGGCATCTGGGACGCGATGGACGAGGTGATCAGCACCCGGCCCGCGTGCCGCGCCTCCATGTCCCGCAGCACGTGCTTGGCCAGTCGCACGGTCGAGGTGACGTTGACGTCGATGATGTCCTGCTCGGCGTCGAGGTCGTTCTCCACGAAGGCGCCGCCGAGGCCGAGGCCGGCGTTGAGCGCGGCGACGGCGAGCGGGCGGCCCGTCTGGCCGACGGCCGCCCACACCTTCTCGACGCCCTCGCGGCGCCGCAGGTCCGCGTGCACGGTGGTGACGTGCGTCCCCTCGCCGGCCGCGCGGATCTTCCCCGCGGCGGTCTCGAGGGCCGCGTCCTCGGCGGTGACGACGAGGTCGTAGCCCCGGCGGGCGAGCTCACGGGCGAGCTCCAGCCCGATGCCGCTGGAGGCGCCGGTGACGAGGGCGAGTTCTCGGGTCGACATGCCCGTCGGCTACCCGCCCCGCCCCCGGTCAACCGGCGCCGGGCCCGCTCAGCAGCGCTCGAGGGCGTCGGGCTTGTGGACGGCCTCGCTGTCGCTCTTCTCGCTGCGCACGAGGTACTGCGGCTCGTCCTTCGACGCCCGCACGGTGCGTCCGGCCGCCTCCGTGTCCTCGGTGATCTTCTCGAGCACCTCGCCCTCGGCCCAGCCGCCGTGGCTCTTCCAGCGGACCTTGTCGCCCTTCTCGAACTCGCTCATCGTGTCCTCCCGGTGTGGGTCCGAACGGTCCACGGGGCGATACCCCGCGTGCCGCGCCTCTCACACCGGGCGGGCCGCCCGGGCCTCACGGACGAGCCGGCGCGCCTCACGGACCTCGGGCGGCGCGGGCGGGTCGGGCAGCAGATCGGTGGCCCGGCGCAGGCCGACGAGCAGCGCGGTCGCGGCGAGGTCGGTCGTCGGCAGGCCGGGCAGCCCGTACATCCGGCGGGCCCACCGCGGCAGCGTGGCCAGCGCGGCGGTGGCCGTGGCCGAGATCGCCGCCCGGGTCCAGGCGGGCGCGCCCGCCGGCGGGGCGAGCAGCCCGCCGACGGCGATCCGTGCCTCGTCGGTCACCCGCAGCCGGGGCCGCATCCGCGCGAAGTACGCCGCGAGCTCGGCCCGCGAGGCCGGCACGACGGCCGGGTCCAGGCCCACGACCTCGGCGGCCCGGACGCTCTCGGCCACGTACGCGTCGGCCTCGGCCGCGGTGACGATCCCGGCCCGGCGGGCGACGTCGACGTAGGAGTCGATCTCACCGCAGTGCACCCACAGCAGGCCCTCGGGCGCGTCGATCGGGAACCGCCGGCCGCTCTCCGGGTCGACCCCGCGCAGCTTGTGGTGCAGCCGCCGCACCCGGGCGCCGGCGACCTCCACCTCGGCGAGCGAGCCGAAGGTCCGGGTCCCGACGAACTCCACGGTCCGCTGGAACCGCGGCCACGCCTTGGCCGGGTCGAACAGCGCGCTGTTCTGGTAGGTCCCGCGCATCACCCACGGGTGCAGGGACTGCAGCAGCAGCGCGCGCATCCCGGCGACCCACATCACCGGTTCCAGGTGCACCCGCCAGGTCACCGACTCCGGCCCGAACAGGCCGTGGTCCGTCGGCTGGACGGTCTCGACGGTCATCTGCGACCTCCTCCCGCGCAGTCCCCCTCAGAAGGCGTACCGCACCCGCAGCCACGGCGCGTGTCGGGCGACGAGGTCGGTGACGGCCTGCACGCCCTCGCGCTTGGGCACGTTGCGGTACCGGACGTTCCACATCCCGCTCTGGCTGCGCTTGGCCTGCTGCAGCTCGGGCCGCCACAGCACGTCCTCGGCCTTCGGGTGCCAGCCCAGGTTGACCTCGTGCAGCTCGCGGTTGTGGGTCAGCATGATGATCTCCGCAGCGGCCTGCTCCTTGAACGCGGCGCCGAGCTCGTCGTCGAGCCGGACGAGCAGCTCCGCCCAGTCCCGCTCCCAGCCCTCGCGCAGCACGATCGGCGAGAGGTTGAGATGCACCTCGTACCCCGCGGCCACGAAGTCGTCGATCGCCGCGATCCGCTCCGCGACCGGGCTGGTCCGCACGTCGAGCAGCTTCGAGTCCCGCTCGGGCATGAGCGAGAAGCGGATCCGGGTGCGGCCCTGCGGGTCGAGGTCGAGCAGCTCGCGGTTGACGAACTTGGTGGCGAAGCTGGCCTTGGCGGCGGGCAGGTCGCGGAAGATGGCGACCAGGTCGGCCACGTTGTCGCTGACCAGCGCGTCGACCGAGACGTCCGAGCTCTCGCCGATGTCGTAGACCCAGGCGTGCGGGTCGACCTGGTTCGGCTCGGGCTTGGGGCCCTGGCGCGACACGTGCCCGCGCAGGTACCTCGTGATCCGCTCGATGTTGGTGAACACCGTGATCGGGTTGGCGTAGCCCTTGCGCCGCGGCACGTAGCAGTAGGCGCAGGCCATCGCGCAGCCGTTGGCGGTGGAGGGCGCGATGAAGTCCGACGACCGGCCGTTGGGCCGCGCGCTCAGCGACTTCTTCACGCCCAGCACGAGCGTCTCGGTCTTGACCCGGACCCAGCGGTCGACGTTGCCGGCGTTGCCGTGCAGCTCCGGGATCTGCCAGTGCGACGGCACCTCGATGATCTCCGCGCCCGGGAACCGCTCGAGGACCTGCCGGCCGCGGGGGGAGGCCCGGGCGTCGGGCTCGGCGTAGATCGTGCGGACCTGCAGCAGCCGCTGCGCCGGCGTCGGCGTGCCCGTGAGGGTTCCGGAGGGGCCGTCGGTCATCCCGTGCCGCCCCGCCCGGCGGCGACCCGCTGCCCGCTGCCCTGCTCCGTCTCCAGCCGGGCCGCGATGAGCTCGAGGGCCGCCTTCGTCGCGGCGTCGCAGATGTCGGCCGGCTCGCCCTCGAGGTCGAGGCGGAGCACCTCCTCGCCGCCGGGCTCGCCGTCCACCGCCATGTAGACGGTGCCCGGGGGCCGGCCGTCCTGCGGGTCCGGGCCGCCGGAGCCGGTCAGTGCGACGGCGAGGTCGGCGCCGAGCAGCTCACGCACCCGTCCGGCCATGGTCCGGGCCGCGGGCTCGCTCACGACCGGTCCCTCGGGGACCTGCAGCAGGTCGTGCTTGACCTCGCTGGAGTAGGCCACGATCGAGCCGCGGAACCACTCCGCGGCGCCCTCGGCCCGGGCCAGGGCGGAGGCGACCATGCCCCCGGTCAGCGACTCGGCGACGGCGACGGTGCGGCCGGCCGCCGAAGCACGCTCCGCGATCGTCGCGGCGATGTCGTCGGGAGTCTGCTGTGCGCTCATGGGATGTCGTGCCTCGCGGTGGTTCGGGGACGGTGCGGCGGTCGTTCGACCTGCGAGGCCGATACCCCTCGCGGCCCTGCCGAAACGAGGGGCGCCCGTGGCACTCTCGGCTCCCGGCGTACGCAACGGAGGTGGCCCGTGGACCCCGAGCGCCCCGGCTCCCCCACGGAGCCCACGGATCACCCGGACGGACCCGCGCACGGGCCCACCGACCCCGACGTCGACGACGGGATGGACGCGGACGCCGCCTGGGACCTCCGCGAGCGCCGGGAGACCCCGACCGAGCGGCTGGACCGGAACTGGGCCGACCTGCTGCAGGAGCTGCGGGTGTCGCAGACCGGGGTGCAGCTGCTCACCGGACTGCTGCTGACCGTCCCCTTCCAGAGCCGGTTCGCCGAGATCACCGCGCACCAGCGCGTGATCTACCTGGTCACCACCTCGCTGTCGGTGGTCGCCACCGGCCTGCTCATCGCGCCCGTGATGCTGCACCGGGTGCTGTTCCGCCTGCACGCCCGCCGTCCGCTCGTGCAGGTGAGCCAGCGGTTCGCGATCGCGGGGCTCGCGACGCTCGGGCTGGCCGTCGTCGGGGTGGTCGGGCTGATCTTCGACGTGGTCCTCGGGCCGGTGCCGGGGCTCATCGCCGGGCTCGTGGCGCTGGCCCTGCTGGGCGTGCTGTGGGGCGTGGTGCCCGGCGTGGTGCGGCGCCGGTTCCACAACGGCTGAGCACCGGCTCCACCTCCCGCCCCGTGACACCACCGCGTTCGAGCTGCTGCGGCGCGCCTCCCGCGGCACCGACACCGAGCTCGTCGAGGTCGCCCGGCGGGTCGTGGCGGCCGACCCGGGCCGACGACCGCGGGTCAGCTCGCGCGGCCGCGCAACAGCCGCGCCCGCATCAGCCCCGCGAGCTCCGCGGAGTGCTCGGCGGCGCGGATGTAGGCCTCCCCGGCGTCGAGGTCCGGCCCGGCCCCCTCGTCCAGGTAGCGCGCGAGCGCGGCGTGCTCCTCCAGGGCGGCGATCGCCGTCCACAGCTTCGCCTCGGCGGCCTCCCGCTGGACGGCCTCGAGCGAGCGGGGGCTGTACTGGTGCCCCACGTGGCAGCGGAAGTAGCCGATGCGCGGCAGGTCGATCCGGGCCAGCCCACCGCCGCACTCGGGGCACGCCATGCGGGTGGCGGTGGTCTCGTCCGGCCGCAGGAAGACCGGGTCCCCGCTCCGGACCATCCCGTCGTCGTCGGCCGGGGTCGGCGGCGTGTCGGCCATGACGTCACCCCCCGCGGGAAGCTCCTGCACCGTCGTCGTGAGCAGCGGGCCGAGCGCGGAGGCGGGCGCCGCCCGGGCGCTCGGGACGGCCGCCGCTGCGGCCCGCGGCATCGAGTCGAAGCGGGCGTCCGCCGGATCCTGCACGAGGACCCGGCCGCCGGCCCGGTCGACGAGCGCGGCGCCCACCGCGCCGTCGTCGAGGGCACCCGAGAGCACCGCCGCCACCACCCGGAGGCCCCGCGCCCGTGCGGCCGAGGCGAACATCGCGTCGACCGCGGGACGGTGCCGGTTCACCGTCGGCCCCGCGCTGAGCACCGCGGAAACCACCTCCCCGTGGCGGCGGACGAGCAGGTGCCGGTCCGGCGGGGCCACGAGGATCCGGCCCGCCCGCAGCGGCTCGCCGTCCGTCGCCTGCGCGGCCGGCAGCGGCCCGGCGCGGGCGAGGACCCGCGCCAGCGTGCTGTGCGGCCGGTCCCCCGTGTGCACGGTGACCAGGACGGCGGCGGGGAGGTCGCCGGGCAGCCCGGCGACCACGTCGACGAGCGCCTCGACGCCCCCCGCGGAGGCGCCGAGCACGAGCAGTGGGGCGTCGACCACGCACCCACTGTTCCCGGTCCGCAGCGGTCCAACCGTCCGGCGGGCGATCGGCCGACCCGGGAGGGGGTACGGTTCGCCCGGGCCCGGGGGCACCGCCCGGGTCGGCCGACCCCGAGCGAGGGGGCGATCTCCGTGCCGGACGCGTCCGTCGCCGGACCGATCCCCGGCGGACCGGCGGACGGCCCACGCGCGGCCGCCGGGGGTGCGCCCCGCGCGCCCGTCACGGACGTGGTCGTGGTCGGGGCCTCCGCGGGCGGGGTGGAGGCACTGCGCGCGTTCGCCGCCTCGCTGCCGGTGGACCTGCACGCGGTCGTCGTCGTGGTGCTCCACATCCCGAGCGACGCGCCCAGCGCGCTCGCCGCGATCCTCGACCGGGCCGGGCCGCTGCGCGCGGTGACCGCGCGGCACGGTATGCGTCTGGAACCGGGCACGATCGTCGTCGCGCCCGCGGACCACCACGTCCTGCTCGCCGACGGGCACGTGCACCTCTCGCGCGGGCCGCGGGAGAACGGGCACCGGCCCTCGATCGACCCGCTCTTCCGCTCCGCGGCGGTGGACTTCGGGCCGCACGCCATCGGGATCGTGTTGTCCGGCAACCGGGACGACGGCACCGCGGGGCTCGTCGTGCTCGCCCGCGAGGGCGGCGCAGCCCTGGTCCAGGAGCCCGCGGAGGCCGGGTACCCCGGCATGCCGCAGAGCGCACTCGACCACGTGCCGACAGCCCGCGCCGTCCCCGCGGCGAAGCTGGGGGCCGCGGTCGCCGAGCTGCTCCGGGACCCACCCGACGACCCCCCCGGCGCGGACACGGCGGTTCCGGCGGACCCGCTCGCCGCGGAGGAGGCCGACATCGCCGACGCGGTGCGCGGGACGGGCCCGCGGGTCGGGCTGGGCGAGCCCTCGCCCCTGTCCTGCCCCGACTGCGACGGGGTGCTGTTCCGGCTGGAGGGCGAGCCCTTCCCGCGCTTCCGCTGTCGGGTCGGCCACGCCTGGTCCCCCGGCAGCCTCGCCGCCGAGCAGCCCGACGGCGTCGAGGTCGTGCTGTGGGCGGCGCTGCAGGCGCTGGAGGAGAAGGCGGCGCTGCAGCGCTGGCTCGCGGACACCGCAGCCGCGACCAACCGGACGCACACGGCCCGGTCGCACCGGCACAACGCCGAACGCACCGGTTCGGAGGCCGCGCTGTTGCGCCGGATGCTCACCCGCGACCTGCCGGAGGGATGAGCGGCGGAGGGGCGGGGATCGGCTAGGCTCCCGGCGCGTCCGACCCCGTGGCGCACCGCAGAGGGGAGCGGGAGAGAAGTCGTTGTCCCAGCCGGATCCGGCCTTCGAGGCCCTGCTCCAGCACCTGAAGGTGAGCCGCGGCTTCGACTTCACGGGCTACAAGCGGTCCACTCTCATCCGCCGGGTCGAGCGGCGGATGTCGCAGGTCGGCGTCCCGGACTACGCCGAGTACCTGGACCACCTCGAGCTGCACGCCGAGGAGTTCACGGCGCTGTTCAACACCATCCTGATCAACGTCACCGGGTTCTTCCGCGACCCCGAGGCCTGGGACTTCCTGCGCAGCGAGGTGCTGCCGGCGCTGCTGGCCACCAAGGGCCCCACCGAGCCGCTGCGGGTGTGGAGCGCGGGCTGTGCCTCCGGCGAGGAGGCCTACACCCTCGCGATCGTGCTGGCCGAGATGCTGGGCACCGCGGAGTTCCGCGACCGCGTGAAGATCTACGCCACGGACGTGGACGAGGAGGCTCTCACGCACGCCCGGCACGGCGCCTACTCCGACCGCGAGGTCCGCGGCATACCGCCCGAGCTGCTGGAGAAGTACTTCGAGCAGACCGGCGGCCGCTTCGCCTTCCGCAAGGAACTGCGCCGCTCGGTCATCTTCGGACGCAACGACCTGGTGCAGGACGCCCCGATCTCCCGCATCGACCTGCTGGTCTGCCGCAACACCCTGATGTACTTCAACGCGGAGACGCAGGCCCGCATCCTGACCCGCTTCCACTTCGCGCTCTCCGAGCCCGGCGTGCTGTTCCTCGGCAAGGCCGAGATGCTGCTCAGCCACGGCGCGTTGTTCCTGCCGATCGACCTCAAGCGGCGCACCTTCCGCAAGGCGCCGCGGGTGCCACCGCAGAACGGCACCCTGTTCGCCGACGCCCCGCCCACGCCCGGCCGGGCGCCGCTCACCGGTCTCGACGTCCTGCGCAACGAGGCCGTGCTCGCGTCCCCGCTGGCCCAGGTCGTGCTCACGGACGACGGCGTGATCGCGGTGGTCAACCGGCAGGCCGAGGTGATGTTCGGCGTGTCGACGCGGGACGTCGGCCGGCCCTTCCGCGACCTGGAGCTCTCGTACCGCCCGCTGGAGCTGCGCCGGCACATCGAGAAGGCGCAGACCGAGCGGCGCACGGTCCGGGTCACCGACGTCACCTACCACCGCGGGCCCGAGTCGATGAACCTCGAGGTGCAGGTCAGCCCACTGGTCGGGTCGAGCACCGAGGTGCTGGGGGTGAGCGTCGCCTTCCACGACGTCACCGACTTCCGCCGGCTGCAGGACGAGCTCGAGCAGGCCAACCGCCAGCTCGAGACGGCTTACGAGGAGCTCCAGTCCACCAACGAGGAGCTCGAGACGACCAACGAGGAGCTGCAGTCCACGGTCGAGGAGCTCGAGACCACCAACGAGGAGCTCCAGTCGACCAACGAGGAGCTCGAGACGATGAACGAGGAGCTCCAGTCGACCAACGACGAGCTCCAGACCATCAACGACGAGCTGCAGGACCGCACCGGCGAGCTCGACCGGACCAACGACTTCCTCGAGACCATCCTGACCGGCCTGCGGGCCGGCGTCGTGGTCGTCGAGACCGAGCTGCACGTGCAGGTCTGGAACCACCAGGCCGAGGAGCTGTGGGGGCTGCGCCGGGACGAGGCCGTGGGCCAGCACTTCCTCAACCTCGACATCGGCCTCCCGCTGGACCTCGTGCGGCCGGTCGTCCGCAGTACGCTTGCGGGCGAGGACGGACCACAGGAGGTCACCCTTCCCGCGATCAACCGACGCGGCCGCAGCATCGACGTCCGGGTGATCGCCAGTCCGCTGCGGGGCGACGGCGGCGCGGTGGTCGGCGCCATCCTCACGATGGAGGAGTCGGCGGGCGCCGAGGGCGCTCCGGCCCGCTAGCGGCCCGTCGACGCGGCAGGAGCGGGCGTGGGGGACGAGGCCGAGTACTTGGCCGCGGTGGAGCGCCGCCGCGCGGAGATCGACGCGCGGCTCGAGGAGCTGCGGGTACACCGGCGCGAGATCGCCGCCCGCGGGCGTCGCGGCTCCTCGTCCGCCGACGTCGAGTCCGCGGAGGAGCGGGCGCTGACGGCCCGGCGGCACGCGGTGACCGCCCACGAACGATCGGCCCGCCGGCACGTACTCGCCGCGGAGAGCCACGAGAACGCGGTCCGGACACTGACGGCGGCCGGCGACCTGGACGGTGCCGAGCGGCACCGGCAGGCCGCCCTCGAGGCCCGGGCAGCCGCGGCCCGGGCCTTCGAGGAGGCCGCCAGCGGCCGGCTCCCGGATCCGGGATGACCGGACCGTCGGAGAGCGGCGCCGGAAGGCGGGTCGGAGGGCGACGTCAGAAGGCGCGGAGCAACGCCCAGACGGTCTTGCCCACGGCGTGCCGGCTCGTCCCCCACCCGTCGGACAGCTCGGCGACGACGTGCAGGCCCTGCCCGGTGGCGGTGTCCGCGTCGGGCACGCCGGTTCCCTCGTCCCGCACGCCGACACGCAACCCGGTGGCGTCGAGGGTGAGCAGCAGTGTCCGGCGCCCTCCGCCGTGCACGACCGCATTGGCCACGAGCTCGTCCGCGAGCAGCTCGGCCCGGGCCGGGATCCCGCCCGCCAGCTCCCACTCCTGGCAGGCGTCGCGCACGAGCGCGCGGGCGAAGCGCACCGCGACCACGGAATCGGGCAGCTCGGTCCGGCGCCGCACGCGCGAGGGCCGGATCTCCAGCTGGGCGAGTCCCTCGGCGCGGTCCGCGGCCAGCGCGACCTCCCGGAGCACCCCGCTGCGCCGCAACGCGAGGGCGAGCGAGTCGGAGGGTGCGACGAGCACGAGCCGGGCGGCGGGCCATCCGCCGACGCCGGAGAGGATGCTGGTGAACAGGGCCAGCGCCGAGGGCAGGACCGGCTCGAGGTCGGCCACGTCGACCAGCAGCGAGCCGCGGTCCAGCAACAGCTTGCGCACCGCCGCCTCCGCCAGGGGGGCCGTCCGCAGGGTCAGGGGCCCGTCGAGGACGAGGACCGGGACCGGTTCGTCCTCGACGCAGCACGTCAGCTCGTTCCGGGACACGCCCGCTCTCCGTGGTCGTGATGGGGACCCCGCACGGGCGCCGGTCGGACCCCCGGGGCGGTGTGGGTACCCCGGCGTCACCGGATCATGCCCCCTTCCGGTCGGATTCCGCCCCGACTCAGGCCGGCCCGTCGTCGACGAGCGCCCAGACGGACTTGCCGCTGCCCATCGGGGTCACTCCCCAGGTCCGGCTGAGCTCCGCGACGGCACGCAGGCCGAGCCCCTCCGCCTCGGCGGTCAGGACCGGCCGGGCGGACGAGCCGTCGCGCACCGCTATCCAGAGCCCGCGCCGGGAGTGGGCCAACGCCAGCTCCCCCGGGCCGAGCGTGTGCTGCACGGCGTTGCTCACCAGCTCGTTCGCCACGATCGCGGCCCGATCGACCACGTCGGACGGGATGTTCCAGTCCTCGCACACGGACCGCAGGAGCAGGCGGGCGAACGGCGCCGCGTCCGGTCCCGGCGGCAGGTCCGTGGTGCGCCGCACCCGGGCGGGGCGCCGCCCGAGCAGGGTCAGGCCCTCGGCGATGTCGCCCGCCACGGGGACCTCGCGGTGCCGCCCGGCCTGCCGCATCGCCTCGACGACCGGCCCCCCGCGCGAGACCAGCACCATCCGGGACGCCGGCCACCCGCCGGTCGCGGCCAGCGCGGCCGGGAAGGAGGCGAGCACCGCGGTGGACGCCAGGTCCAGCCGGGAGACGTCGACCAGCACCCGCCCGCGGTCCAGCAGCTGCTTGCGCAGGACAGGGTCGAGCTGCGGCGCGGAACGGGTGCCGAGGACTCCGTAGACGGTCAGCAGACACACCCCCGAGGCCTCGGAGACGTCCGCACCCACCAGCGCCTCGTCCGGCATGGCTGTCCTCCGGTCACGATGTCGCGCGGGGTGTCATCGTCACCTTCCCCGTCCGGGCGCCCGTCCGCAACGTGCGGTCCGGCATCACCACTCGCCGAGTACGGCGGCCCGAGCCGTTTTCCTCCGGACCACCCGGGTAGGCGGGCTCGTGCCGACGACGACAACCACCCTGCCGGGGAGCCTCCCCGCCGGAGCCCGGGACGGTCCGCACGCCTACGACGACCTGGAACCGCTGCTGCGCAAGCACGCCGGGTCCGGCCCCGAGGACCCGGAGCACGACACGCGCCGCGAGTACCTGATCACGCAGTTCCTCCCGCTGGTGCGCAACATCGCCCGGCGGTACGCGAGCTCCGCCACGGCGGAGGACCTGGAGCAGGCCGGCGTCGTCGGGCTGATCCGGGCCGTCGACAACTACGACCCGGACGTGACGACGGGCGGGCCGCTCGCCTACCTCGTCCCCAGCATCCGCGGGTCCATGCTGCGCCACCTGCGCGACCACACCTGGGCCCTGCGCGTGCCGCGGGGCATCAAGGACCTGACGATCTCGGTCAACCGCGCCACGATCGACCTGACCCAGCGGCTGGGCCGCGCGCCGCGACCCAGCGAGATCGCCGCCGAGCTCGACCAGCCGCTCGACGACGTCGTCGAGGCCCTCGAGGCCCTGGCCGGCCACCGCGCGGACAGCCTCGACGAGCCCGGGTCCGAGACGGGGTTCACCCTCGCCGACCGGCTCGGCTCGGCCGACTCCGGGCTCGACCTCGTCGACCACAGCGGGGACCTGCGCCGGCTCGTCGCGGCGCTGCCCGAGCGCGAGCGCACGATCCTGCTGCTGCGCTTCTACGGCGAGCACACCCAGACGCAGATCGCCGAGAAGGTCGGCATCTCGCAGATGCACGTCTCCCGGCTGCTCGCCCGCACGCTCGCGCACCTGCGCGCCGAGCTGAGCCGTTGACCGGCGCCCGGGCCTGACGCGACGCCCGGACGTCGGCTCCCCGGCCCCGCCGACCGTTCGGCGATCGGCCGCGCGGCCGGAGGCCGCAGTTTCGGCAGGGGCCGGCCGTTCGCCCGGGTCAGCCGTTCGACCGGCCGGAGAGCCGGTCGCGAAGCCGGTCGACGAGGCCGACGCCCGGGCCGGCCATCTTGTGGAACAGCTCCGCGTTCGGCGCGTCGGGGTGCGGGCGGGTCGGCGCGATCTTCTTGGCCGCCTCGACCTTGCCCCGCAGCTCCACGAGCGTCTCCTGCGGGATGCGCTCGCGCATCTTCGGGAACTGCTCGGTCTCCTCGTCCTCGGCGTGGTGGCGCAGGGCCCGCGCCATGTCACCGACGAGCGCGTCGAACCGCGCGTCGTCGCCGTCGACGCCCTCGAGGTCCTTCATGATCCGCTCGAGCTTGGCGTGCTCCTCCTTGTCGTGCTCGACGGTGTCGCCGCCGTGCTCGAGCGCGTCGGACATGGCCGGGTAGACGTACATCTCCTCGGCCACCGAGTGCCGCACCACCTCCGCGATCGCGGTGTCCGCGAGGTCGCGGCGCTCCTTCGCATCCCGCGTGGCGGTGACCCGCTCCAGCAGGTCCAGTACCTCGTGGTGGTCACGGGTCAGCTCGTCGACGACGTCGGCGCCGGCCGGCATGTCATCGCGCGCGACGGTCTCGGTCATGGGTGTCTCCTCGTGGTGGTGGGACCGCGTCCACCGCGGCGGCTACCCCGGTCGTCCGGTGTCAATCCGCCGACCACGCCGGTTTACGGCGGTCGGCGCCGGGCATCCGCCGCCCGCCGGTCGAGCAGCGAGCCGGGCCACGTCGCGGCCGTCCAGGCGCCGCGCGTCCTCGTCGCCCAGTGGGCGGCGCCACCGGATTCCCTGAGGAGCACGCATGTTCCTGCACCGTCAGGAGTTGCAGTACAAGGCCACCCCCGAGAAGCCCGACGCGGTCTACGCCCGCAAGCTGCAGGAGGTGCTGGGCGGGCAGTACGGCGAGATCACCGTCGCGATGCAGTACATGTTCCAGGGCTGGAACATGCACACCCCCGGCAAGTACCGCGACCTGGTCTTCGGCATCGCGTCCGAGGAGATCGGGCACGTCGAGATGCTGGCCACGATGATCGCCCAGCTGCTGGAGAAGGCACCGCTGGGCATCACCTCCGACGCCGTCCAGGACGACCCGACCGTCGCCGCGGTCATCGGCGGCACCGACGTCCAGCACGCCATCGTCGCGGGCGCGGGCGCCCGGCCCGTCGACAGCAACGGCAACCCCTGGCAGGGCAGCTTCATCACCGCCAGCGGCAACCTGCTCGCCGACTTCCAGGCCAACGCCAACGCGGAGATGCAGGGCCGCCTGCAGGTCGCGCGGCTCTACCACATGACCGACGACCCGGGCATCCGCGACCTGCTGTCGTTCCTGCTCGCCCGCGACACGATGCACCAGAACATGTGGCTGGCCGCGGCCGAGGAGCTCAAGGAGGAGGGCGCGGAGAAGCTGCCGGTGCCGAGCAACTTCCCGCAGAGCAAGGAGGCGACCGAGTTCTCCTACCAGTACCTCAACTTCTCCGACGGCAAGCACGCCGGCGAGGGCCGCTGGGCCAAGGGCCCGACCCCGGACGGCAACGGCGAGTTCACCTACCACGAGGGCCCGACGTCGTCGGTGCCGATGCCGCCGCCCACGCACCCGGACAGCCGCTTCTACGGCACCACCGAGCTGCCCAACACCATGGAGAAGGCCGCCGGCCTCGCCCAGGACAAGCTCAACAAGGAGTGAGCCCCGCCGGCCGCGGGCACGTGTCCCGCGGCCGGCCCGGCTCACCCGGGGACCTCCTCGGCGGGGTCGTCGAGCAGCTCGTCCCGCAGCCACCTCAGGGTGCGGGAGAGCAGCCGCGACACGTGCATCTGCGAGATCCCGATGCGCTCGGCGATCTGGGTCTGGGTCAGCTCGCCGAAGAACCGGAGCAGCAGGATCGTGCGCTCCCGCTCGGGGAGCCGGTCCAGCAGCGGGCGCAGCGAGTGCCGGTACTCGACGAGGTCGAGCGCGCGGTCGACCTCGCCGAGCCGGTTCGTGATCGGGTTGTCGGCGTCGTCCGCGCCGAGCACGGCGTCGAGCGACCCCGCGTACTGGTTCGCCTCGGCGTCGAGGGCCTCGATCACCTCGTCCACCGGGGCGTCGAGGTGCGCGGCGAGCTCGCTCGGCCGCGGCGCGCGCCCCAGCTGCTGCGAGAGCGGGCCGGTGACCTGCCGGATCGCCACCGTCAGGTCCTTGAGCCGGCGCGGGACCCGCATCGTCCAGGTCCGGTCCCGGAAGTGGCGCAGGATCTCCCCGCGCACACAGGGCACCAGGTAGCCCAGGAACTCCCCGCGGGCCAGCTCCGGGTCCCACCGGTCCAGCGCGCTCAGCAGGCCGACGGTGCCGACCTGCACCAGGTCCTCGAGGCCGCCCGGGTAGCCGCGCGCGTGGCGACCGGCGACGTGCCGGACGACCGGCAGGAAGCCCAGTGCCAGCTGTTCGCGCAGGCGGGCGCGGTCCGGGTGGTCCGCGGGCAGCGATGCGTACCGGTGCAGCGCGGGCATCAGCCCGACGTACTCGCTCGCGATCGCCTGCCTGTCGGGTTCGGCGAGCACCTCGCGGCTCGGGCACGCGCCGGGGAAGGGGACGGTCGTGGGGCGCACAGGGATCCCTCCGCCGTTGCATCCGACGAGGGCGGCCTGCTTCACCCCGGCTCGCTCGCGAGCACTCCGGACGCTACCGGGATACTCCGTACGGCCGCGCGTCGAAGTGCCGGGACCTGCGCAAAGGCTCCCGGGCGCTCAGCAGCGCGGCGACGGGCCGGGTCCGGCCGACATCCGCTGGATCCGGCGCAGGACGTCCGTGCTCGGGAAGCAGCCCTCGCGCGACTTCTCGATGAGCACCTCGACGTACTCGGGCACCATCTCCGCCGGGATCGACTCCTCGATGAGGTCGAGCTGGGTGCCGCTGGGGTACGGGTCCTCGCGCACCGTGTCGAGCAGGAAGCGGATGAACATCTCGCGCGGGTGCGGGCGCACGTTCTCGTTCGTCGCGTCGTCCCGGCTCTCCGTTGTCCGCCGGTCGGTCGAGGTCATGGTCGCTCCCCTGGGGTCCGTCTGTCCGGGCGCGTCACCCGATCGGGGAACGGGTTCCCGCGCGGGCGAGCGCCTAACCGTCCGTCACGGGCCGTCGGCGGTCTCGGACCGCAGCTCCTCGGAGTAGGCCACGGGATGGTCCTGGCCGCGCTCGGTGAACCACTCGTTGAGCGCCGCCGCGACGACGTCGTGCTCGGCCCAGGTGGGCTCGCGGCGCAGCTCCAGGGTCTCGCGCAGCTCGTCCTCGGAGAGCATCCCGCCGAGGGCCACCTGCGCCGTCCACAGCTCGCGCAGCGTGAGCTCGCACAGCGCGAAGCCCGCGCGCAGTGCCGGTGCCGACCGCATCGTCTCCGCCGCCCGGGCCCGCGCTGCCCTGTCGTCGCTCATCTCGGCCACACCGCCCGGATTACCGGTCGCCACCCTCCCCAACCGCGTGCCCGGCAACGGGTTCGTGCCGGGCTCACCCGCGCTCCTCGGTCAGCCCCTCGCGCAGCCGAGCCAGGGTGCGCGCCAGCAGCCGCGACACGTGCATCTGCGAGATGCCGAAGTGCTCGGCGATCTGCGTCTGCGTCCGGTCCCCGAAGAAGCGCATGGTGAGGATGCCGCGCTCGCGCTCGGGGAGCTCGGCGATCAGCGGGCGCAGCGCCTCGCGGTTCTCCACCTTCTCGAGGTTGCGGTCCAGGTCGCCGAGGGTGTCGACGACGCCGGTGCCGGGCTCGTCGCCGGTCACGGACTCCAGCGGGGTGGTGTGCTGGTTGGCCTTGGCGGTGAGCGCCTCGACGATCTCGCCGACGTCGACGCCCAGGTGCCGGGCCAGCTCGCTCGGCTTCGGGGCGCGGCCGAGGCGGTGCGAGAGCGGCCCGGTGGCCCGGGTGATCTCGACGCTCAGCTCCTTGAGCCGCCGCGGCACCCGCACCGACCAGGTGCGGTCGCGGAAGTAGCGCAGCATCTCGCCGCGGACCGACGGGATGAGGAAGCCGAGGAACTCGCCCTGGGCGCGGTCCGGGTCCCACCGGTCGATCGCGTTGATCAGCCCGACCGTGCCCACCTGGACCAGGTCCTCCTGGCCGCCGCGGTAGCCCGCGCCGTGCCGCTTGGCGAGGTTCCGCACCACCGGCCGGAACGCCACGATCAGCTCGGAGCGCAGCCGGGCGCGCTCCGGCGAGCCCTCGGGCAGGGCGGCGAAGCGGCGGAGCCTCGGCATCTCCTCGGCGTACTCACTGGGCCGGGTGAGCTGGGGATCCGGCTCGGGGCCGGTCTCGGACAGGGCGTGCAGGGTCACGTCGCTCCTCGCCACGATCGGGGGCGGGCGGGCCGGAGCGGTCGGCCGCGTACGGGTCGCCCGACGGGGACCCGGACGAGGTCACGGCCCGGGGGCCGGCTCGCCGGTTCGGGCCGTCGGTCTCGACCCTCGTGGTCGGCGGGTCCCACGGGAACAGGAGTGCCAAACACCCGGTGTCCTGCCTCACACGGAGGCCCGCGACGTGCGCCGTCCGGCGGAACCGCGACGGCCCCGGACGTCCTACCGTCGTGCAATGGCGGACCAGCGGGACCGGGCGTGGGTCGACTCGATGCCCGAGGCGTACGCGACCGGGCTGGAGGCGCCCGTGTTCGCGCCCTTCGCCGCCGAGCTGGCCGCCCGCGCGGCCACCACCGCGCCCCGCCGGGTGCTCGAGGTCGCGGCCGGCACCGGCGTCGTCACCAGGGCCCTCGCCGACGCGCTGCCCGGCACCGACCTGCTCGCCACGGACCTCAACCCGGCGATGGTCGGGCACGGCGCGCGCCGGGAGGCCCGGGCGCGCTGGGAGCAGGCCGACGCCGCGCGCCTGCCGGCCGCCGACGGCTCGGTCGACCTGGTCGTCTGCGGATTCGGGGTGATGTTCTTCCCGGACCGCGCGGCGGCGTACGCCGAGGTCCGGCGGGTGCTCACGCCGGGCGGCCGGTTCCTGTTCACCGCGTGGGACGAGGTGAAGGCCCATGCCTTCGCCGACGCGCTCTGCGCCGGCCTACGGGCAGCCTTCCCGGCCGACCCGCCGCCGTTCGTCGAGAGGGTGCCGCACGGCTACACCGACCCGGAGCGGATCCGGGCCGACCTGGCCGGGGCCGGGTTCGGCGACGTCGACGTCGAGCGGGTGATGCGGACCGGAACCGCGCCGTCGGCCGCCGCGGTCGCGGTGGGGTTCTGTACGGGCACCCCGCTGCGCGCCCAGATCGAGGAGCGCGGCGGATCGGCGGCCGCGCTGCGCACGGTGGGCGACACGATGACCGCCCTGCTGGGGCCCGGCGAGGTCCGCGGGGAGATGGCCGCGTACGTCGTGGAGGCGCGGCGGTAGGTCTCGGGAGGCGAGCGTGGGGCGAGGCGCAGCCCCGGTCTCAGGAGGCGAGCGCGACGTCGAGGGTCGGGACCAGCCGCAGGACCTGGTCCATCGCGGTGAGGGCGACGGGTCGCAGCACCGCCTTGTTCTCCGCGCCGGTCACCACGACGAGCACCCCGGAGCGGGCCCGCGCCGCGACGTCGAGTTCGGCCAGGACCGCGATCCCGTGCGAGCCGAGATAGGTCAGATCGGTGAGATCGAGGACCAGCCGCACACCCCGGCCGAGCCGCGGCTCCGCGGCCCGCCGCACCGCATCCGCGTGCGCGACGTCGATCTCACCGGCGATCGCGAGGACCACCGTGCCCTCGGCGGGCTCCGCCGCCCGCACCCGCACCCCGTCGACCCGTACGCCGTCCACCCGGAGGTCGACCTCCCGCCATTCGAACGTGCTCACCGGAGTGTCAGCGTCGGTGGGGGGTGCGGGCGTTACACCGCGAGGCCTGCATCACGGGCGACCCGCGGTCCGACCGCGCGGCGGGGCCGACGGCCGGCCGCCCCCACCGCCCGACCGGGCGGAGAGCGGCTCCCACCCCGCTCCCACCCTGCGCCCGATGATCCGCGCGGGTAGCGTCCGGACCGGCGTCCCGGCGCCGGGGTGAAACAGTCCGCCCGTCGATCAGCACGTCCACGACGGAGGGAGCGCCCCACGTGACCGTCGGGCCCCGACTCGACCGACCCGTCGCGCCTCCGCGCCCGCGCACCGGAGGCGCCCGATGACGGCCGGACTGAGGACGCCGCCCGGCGGCGAGGAGCGCCCCGACGGCACTACGGACGACACCACCGACGTGCCGCCGGACAGCGAGTACGTCGACCTCATGCCCGGCCTCTACGCCTACGCGGCGCTCGACCCGGCCGATCCCCGGCGGCGCACGCTGCGCGAGGAGCTGGTCCTCGGCTTCCTGCCGGTGGCCCGGCACCTGGCGAAGAAGCACAGCCGCGGCTACGCCGGCGGGCTCGACGACCTGGTGCAGGTCGCGACGGTGGGGCTCATCTCGGCGATCGACCGCTGGGACCCCGAGCGCGCCCAGGGCGAGTTCCTCGGCTACCTCATCCCCTGCGTGCGCGGGGAGATCCTGCGCTACTTCCGCGACCGCACGTGGAGCATGCGCGTGCCGCGGCGGCTCAAGGACCTCGGCGTGGCCATCCGCCGCGCCACCGGGCCGCTGTCCCAGCAGCTCGGCCGCGCGCCGCGACCGAGCGAGCTGGCCGCGCACCTCGGCGCCGGGGTCGAGGAGGTCATCGAGGCCCTCGAGGCCCAGGCGAACCAGAGCGCCGGCTCGCTCGACGCCGTCACGGGCGACGAGGAGGGCGACACCCCGCTGGCCGACCGGCTCGGGGAGCTGGACCGCGAGTTCGATCTCGTCGAGTACCGCGACGCGCTGCGGCCGCTGCTCGACCGGCTCCCCGAGCGCGAACGCACCATCCTCATGCTGCGCTTCTTCGGCGAGATGACCCAGACGCAGATCGCGGAGCGCGTCGGCATCTCGCAGATGCACGTCTCCCGGCTGCTCTCGCGGACCCTCGCGGAGCTCCGCCGGGGGCTGCTCGACGACCGGCCGCCCGTCACCCGGCCCGCCGACCCTGTCAGCCGGGCACGGCCCGCGCGGCCGGCTCCAGCTGTGCGGTCTCACCCCGGTGCAGCACCCGCAGCCCCGCCGAGAGCCCGCGGTCGTACAGCTCCTGTGTGAAGTGGCTCAGCGGCGACCGGAAGACGTCGTAGTCGTCGTGGTGCACCGGGATCGTGGTGCCGGGGCGGAACGCCTCGACGAGGTCCGCGCCCTGGCGCGCGTCCATCGTCACGAGGACCCCGGCGACCCGCGTCCCGCCCAGGTGTGCGACGAGGACGTCGGGCGGGCCGAAGCGCTCGTGGACGCGGTGCAGGAAGGGTCGCATCAGCGTGTCCCCGGTCTGGTAGAGCCGCAGGGCGGTGCGGCCGGCGCGGGCGAGCTCCAGCACCGCCCCCATGACCGGCGGGAGGGCCCGGTGCACCAGCGCCGGGCCGTGCTGCCCGGGCACCGCGGTCACCCGCAGCACCTCGTCGCCGCGTGAGATCTCCCAGCTCTGCCAGGTCCGCAGCCCCTCGGCCGCGCCGAAACCCTGCCGGCGCAGGCGCCGCTCGGCGTGCGGGGTGGTCACGATCGGCACGGACCGCGGGAGGCCGCGCCGCGCGCGCCGGTCGAAATGGTCGCCGTGCAGGTGGGACAGGACCACGGCGTCGAGCGGCGGCAGGTCCTCGGGACCGAGCGCCGGTTCCGTGCGGCGCCTGCTGCTGAGGCCGTGGCCCAGGTACGCCCGCTCGCCGCGGTGCAGGAAGTTCGGGTCGGTGAGGACGGTGAAGGGGCCGAGCCGCTGGAGCGTCGTCGCGGTGCCGACGAAGGTCAGCGACGAGCCGCCGGGGCCGGGAGCGGGGTCCATCGGGTCCTGGTACCCCGGCCCGGGGTACTCACTCCCCCGCATGTCGGGGGCCGGGCGGCGGGAGGTGGTGTGACGGCGTGCGTCCGCAGCGCCGTGCTCCCGTCGCCCGGCCCGGTGGGTGATCCGATCTCATCTGCGTGTGTCTCCGCTGTGTGTGACCTCCTCTCGGTCGTGGTGGACGGTGAAGGTTCGTCGACCGTCCGGTGCCCCGTGGCGGCGGACCGTCCGGCCGGTGCGGGATGACGACGGTGGGCGGGTACGGACCGGTCAGCGGAGGCCGGCGCCGCTCCCCGCGAGTGCGGCCCGGCGGGACCGGTCCTCCGCGAGCTCCTCCGGGTCGTCCGGGGTGACGACACCGTCGAGCGCCGTGCCGGGTTCCGCGCCGGCGAAGGCCGTGAAGCCGAAGCGGACCTCGCCGGCACCGAGCGTGTGGTCGGGGTGCGGCAGGTGCCGCACGTGCGAGGTGTCGGCGCGGACGACACCGGAGGCGTCGGCCGCGTCGAGCCGGGCGAGCAGCCGGGCCAGGGCCAGTGGCGCGTCCGTCGGCGGCGTGGAGGTCTGGGCGAGCGTGCGGTGCAGCTGTTCGGTCCGCCAGCCGACGCGGTCGCCGCTGCCCACGGACAGGGGGACGGAGACGGTGAGCAGCCAGTGGGCCGGCTTCCCGGACAGCGCCGGGGTCGGGTGCACGGTGATCTCGGTGGCCTGGTCGGCCCGGACGAGGCTGCCGTCGTGCAGTTGCAGCCAGACGGAGGCGAGGCTCACGGGGGCTCCTGGGGTGCGAGGGGGCTCCGCGTGGCGGGCGGAGGGAGGGGCGGGAGGTCGCGGGCTCCGCGACCGCGCGGGTGCACGCGGC
>NZ_JBEZDN010000012.1:92474-116671 GCF_040648315.1 Pseudonocardia sp. NPDC049154 | reverse complement strand
CGGACTCGACATCAAGCAGCTCACGCTGCGGATCAGACCGACCCTGCACCCGCCCAGCCTGCCAGCCGGGCGAGATCAACACCCGAACCCACGCCACGACCTTTTCAGCAGCCTCCTAGGCAGCCGCGACGTACTCGAGTCGCGCGACGACCACCTGGAACGCGGCGTGGTCGGGCCCGTGCGGGACGACCGCCGCGGCGACGCCCGGGAGGCGGTGCACGGCGGCGTCCCGCGCCCTGCGAGCGTACTGCTCCCACGCCGCGAGCAGGGTCGCCGTGCCGCGGGTGTACAGGTCGGCGTCGATGTCCCCGCCGGGTTTCCCGTCCCTCACCATGTCGGCGGACTCGCCCGCGGCGCACCCCTCCGCAACGGAGTTCAGGCGCCTCCGACCAGGTCGGCCCGCCCGCGCACCGCGGCGGTCTCGACGAACCGGGCGACGACGTCGTGCACGAGGTCGCGGTCGTGCTCGTTGAGGACGTCGTGCAGGTCGCCGGGGAAGGTGCGGACGGTCGCGTCCGGCAGCCGGGCGGCGATCTCGTGCGTGTCCTGCACCGGCACCACGGGATCCGCCTCGCCGTGCACCATGAGCACGGGTACCGCGGGCCGGCCGTCGGCGAGCCCCGCGGCGATCTCGGGCCAGGTGGCCGTGAGGGCGAGCAGGGTCTCCCGCCGGAAGCCGCCCTTCCAGGTCAGCGGGTCGTGCAGCAGGGCGTGCACGTAGTCCGGGTGCGTGCTCAGGAACTCGGTGGGCTCGCCCTCGCCGGTCTCGTCGGCCCCGGTCGCCAGCTCGGCGTCGACCCACTCGAGCGGGCGCAGCGGCCCGGCGGAGAGCACGAGGGCGTCGGCGGCCTGCGGGGCGCGCAGCCCCAGCAGCATCGTGGTCACCGCCCCGCCCGAATGCCCCACGACGACCACGGGTGAGCCGGGGTGCTGCGCGCGGACGATCCCGACCAGGGTGCGCGCGTCGTCGACCAGGTCGTCCCAGGAGGGGATCACCGCTCGTGCGCCGTCGCTGCGCCCGTGCCCGACGGCGTCGAGGGCGTGGACGGCGTGCCCGTCGGCGACGAGCCGGCGGGCCAGCGGGTCGTAGAGGCCGAGGTGCTCGCCGTAGCCGTGCAGCACGACGACGGCGCAGCGGGCCTCGCCCGCGGGCAGTCGGCTGTCGTGGAAGATCCGGCCGTGACGGCCGTCGAAGGTTGCCATGACGGCAGCGTGCGCGGCGTGCCTGTCAGCCCGGTTTCATCGACCTGGCACCCGGCGGTCAGATCCGGGAGAGCGTGTACTCCGTCTCCATCTCCAGCAGGTGGTGGATCTGCTGGGCGACCGACTCCTCGATCTTCCCGCCGATGATCGGGACCTTGACCGTGACGTCGATCTTCACGACCAGCTCGGATCCCTCGCCGCGCGGGGTGAGCCGCATGGTGCCCTGCGCGTTCGCGGGCATCCCCGGCAGCTCGACGCCGACGGTGCCGTCGTACCCGTCGCCGGAGCGGGTCCAGCTCTCGTCCCGCTCGATGGTGATGCCGCGCGACCCGACGAAGGACTTCACGACCCCGGGCAGGTCCTTCTCGTCGATGCCGTGCCGGATCCGGTACTTGGCGCCGTTCTCGTCGCCGGTGTACTCGAGGATCGCCGCGCCCGGGCCGCCCATCGTGGCGAGCCGGTCGCCGAGGACCTCGCGGTCGACCATGGTGGCGTACACCGTGTCGACGGGGTGGGGGCTGGTGGCGCGGAACTCCGTCGGGCGGGACACGGCCGGAGGCTACCCCTCCCGCTACCGTGGCGCCCTGTGCAGACCTCCCCCGCGCAGGACGAACAGGCCGGTCCGGTCCACGTCGGCGCGCCGCTCGCCCCGCTGACGACCCTGCGGCTCGGCGGTCCCGCCGCGCGGCTGATCGAGGCGCCGGACGCCGGGACCGCCGTCGACGCCGTCCGCGCGACCGACGAGTCCGGCGAGCCGTTGCTGCTGCTCGGCGGCGGGTCCAACGTCGTCGTGGCCGACGAGGGCTTCACGGGCACCGTCGTGCGGATGACCGGGGGCGGGACCGCGATCGAGCGGCGCCCGGACGGGTCGGTCCTGCTCACGGCCGAGGCGGGGGAGGACTGGGACGCGGTGGTGGCCGCGACCGTCGCCCAGGGACTGGGCGGGCTGGAGTGCCTGTCCGGCATCCCGGGCCTGACCGGCGCCACCCCGGTGCAGAACGTCGGGGCGTACGGCGTGGAGGTCTCCGCCCTGCTCGTCGACGTCGACCTCTACGACCGGCGCACCGGCACGGTCCGCACCCACGTCCCGGCCGCCGAGCTGGGCCTCGGCTACCGCACCAGCGTCCTCAAGAACACCGACGCCGCGGTCGTGCTGCGGGTGCGGTTCGCACTGCCCGGGGGCGGGGCCAGCATGCCGATCGCCTACGCCGAGCTCGCCCGCACGCTCGGCGTGGACCCCGGCTCCACGGTGCCCGCCGAGGTGGCCCGCGAGGCCGTGCTGGAGCTGCGCCGCGGCAAGGGCATGGTGCTCGACGCCGCCGACCACGACACCTGGAGCGCCGGCTCCTTCTTCACCAACCCGATCGTCGACGAGGCCGCGGTGCCGGACCCGGCGATGCCGCGCTGGCCGGCGGGGGAGGGCCGCACGAAGCTGCCCGCCGCCTGGCTGATCCAGCACGCCGGCTTCGCCCCCGGCCACGAGGGGCCCGGCGGGCGGGTCGGGCTGTCGACGCGGCACGTCCTCGCCCTGACCAACCGCGGTGCGGGCAGCACCGGGGACCTGCTGGCGCTCGCCCGCGAGGTGCGGGCCGGGGTGCTCGACAGGTTCGGGATCGCGCTGCACCCGGAGCCGGTCCTCGTGGGCTGCACGCTGTAACCGACCGTGACGTTTCACCGGGCGGGGCGGCGTGCAACCCCGCCCGCGTCGGCGGTCGTCGCTGACGGTGGTGACGCGTAACCTCGTCGACCGGACATTGCGCACGAGCAACGTCCGCCGCTCCGTCGCGTCCTGGTACGGGGGCGGCGAATTCCTACGGGGGAGGACGATGAGGCGGATCCTGCTGGTCCTGGCCGTGATCGCGGTCGGGACCGTCGGTGTGGTCACGGCGGCGACGGCCGCCGGGCGCGGCGGTGACACGACACCGGCGCTGCTCGCGCGCGCGGCGACGCTGGCCTACCAGCCGGCCGCGCAGGCCACCGGGGTCAGCCCCACGTCACCCGTCTCGGTGAGCGTGACGGACGGCACCCTCGAGCAGGTCGCGCTGACCAACCCGCAGGGGAAGCAGGTCGCCGGCGCGCTCAACGCGGACCACACCGTCTGGACCAGCAGCGAGCCCCTGGGCTACGACACCGAGTACGCCTGGTCCGGCACCGCGAAGGGGGAGGACGGCGTCGGCGTGCCGCTGGCGGGCGGCTTCCACACCGTCGTCCCCGTCAAGCAGGTCCGCGGCGTGATCAACATCGGCGACGGCCGGACCGTCGGTATCGCCGCCCCGATCGAGATCCAGTTCAACAGCCACGTCGAGGACCGCGCGGCCGTCGAGCGGGCGCTGAGCGTGCAGACGTCGGTGCCGGTCGAGGGCGCCTGGGGCTGGCTGCCTGACGAGGCGGGCGGTTCCCGGGTGCACTGGCGGCCGAAGGAGTACTGGCCGGCCAACACCGAGGTCTCGGTCGCCGCCAAGCTCTACGGCGTCGACTACGGCGGCGGGCAGTTCGGTGCCGCGGACGTGACCAGCGATTTCTCGATCGGCCGCGCGCAGATCGTCAAGGCCGACGCGCAGTCGTTCCGCATGGTCGTGATCCGGGACGGCCAGCAGGTCGCGAACTACCCCGCGAGCTACGGCCTGGCCGCCGACCCGGACCGCAACACCCGCTCCGGCGTCCACGTGGTCACCGAGAAGTTCACCGACAAGCGGATGACCAGCCAGCAGTACGGCTACGACGTCGTGGAGAAGTGGGCCGTCCGGATGAGCAACAACGGCGAGTTCATCCACGCCAACCCGGCCTCGGCGAACGCGCAGGGCTCGTCGAACGTCACCCACGGCTGCGTCAACCTGTCGCTGGCGAACGCCAAGGCCTACTACGACACGGCGCTCTACGGCGACCCGGTCGAGGTCACCGGCACCCCGGTGCAGCTCTCGGCCAGGGACGGGGACGTCTGGGACTGGACCCTGTCCTGGGACGAGTGGCAGCGCCTCTCCGCGCTGTAGGGGACCCGGCCACCGGGGCCCGGGCGCGGGATTGACGCTCGGCCGCGTCGGGTAGGCAGGGCCCATGACCGATCCGTCCGTGAACGACACCGGGCACGCCACCGCTGCGGAGCGTGCCGAGACGCGCGCCGAGCCGCTGCCCGAGGAGGCCCGGGTGACGGAGCCGGACGAGGACCGGTACGCCGAGGCCGAGGGCATCCTCGAGGACTCCGAGGAGCGCATCGCCGAGGCCGACGCCGGGCGCGCCCCCGCCGACGCCGCCTCCGAGAACCGGCGTTCGGAGGACACCGTCTGAGACGTCCCGGGCGGTCAGCCCTCGCGGTAGGCCCGGCTCGCGCTGGCCTGGGCCCGCGGCATGAGCGTGATCTGGTCGAGGTTCACGTGGCTCGGGCGGGTCGCCGCGAAGGCGATCACGTCCGCCACGTCCTCGGCCGTGAGCGGGGTCAGGCCGCGGTAGACGTTGTCCGCCTTCTCCTGGTCGCCCTCGAACCGGACCAGCGAGAACTCCGTCTCGACCATCCCGGGGCAGATCTCGGTGAGCCGGATCGGCTCGCCCAGCAGCTCGCCGCGCAGGGTGCGGTGCAGCATCGCCTGGGCGTGCTTGGCGCCGGTGTAGCCGGCGCCGTTGTCGTACGGCGCGAGGGCCGCGATCGAGGTGACGGTGACGATGTGCCCGTCGCCGGAGGCGCGCAGCTTCGGCAGCAGCCCCTGCGTGAGCCGGAGCGTGCCGATCACGTTGGCCTCGAACATCCAGCGCCAGTCGTCCTCGTCGGCCTCGGCGACCGGCTCGAGGCCCCTGGCGCCGCCGGCGTTGTTGACCAGCAGCCGGCACTCCGGGACCGCCTCGACGAAGGCGGCGGCCGACTCCTTGTCCGTGACGTCGAGCCGCAGCGCGGTCCCGTCGATCTCCTTCGCGACGGCCTCGAGCCGGTCGACGCGGCGGGCGCCGAGCACGACGTGGAAGCCCGCCTCGGCGAGGGCGCGGGCGGTGGCGGCACCGATGCCGGAGCTGGCGCCGGTGACGACGGCGGTGGGACGGTCGGTCATGCCGCGAGCCTAGTTCGCCGGGTCGGCCGGGGCCGCGTGACCGACCGGGGTCAGTCGTCGAGCCCGCGCTGGGCGAGCCGCGACCCGCGGCGCGCCGCCGCCCGCTGCCAGCGGAAGATGCCGAAGCCGATGGCGCCGAGCACCGCGCCGGTCACGCACGTGGTGAACCAGATGTCGAGCGGCCGCCCGCCCACGAGGTGGGCGACGAGCAGGCCCACCGCGCCGAGCACCCACACCAGCGTCCCGATCGCCGTGACCAGCGTGACGTCGGTGGTGCTGCGGGGCAGCGACGGCGGGTCGACCACGGACGGAGCCTAGCCCCGTCGGGCGTCCGCCCGGCGCGAACACCGCCCTCGGTGAACACGGGCCCGTGCGGCGGTCCGCGCTGCCACGCTCGGCGGCATGGACGTCGTCGATCTGCGGCCGGACCTGCGGATGCTCGTGGGCACGCCCGGCCAGGCCTACCTCCACCGCCGGGGCGACGAGGTGCTGCTCGTCGACACCGGCCCCGTCGGCAGCGGTCCGGCGCTCGCGGCGGCGCTGCGCGACTGGGGTCTGGGGCCCGAGGCGGTCACGGACGTCGTCCTCACGCACTGGCACGCCGACCACGCGGGCTCCGCCGCCGAGGTCGCGACCTGGCCGAACGCCCGGATCCTCGTGCACGCCGCCGATGCCCCCGTCGTCCGCGGCGAGCGGCCCGGGCCACCGCCCGTCCTCACCCCGGCCGAGGAGGTCCTGCACCGGCAGGTCGCCGGGGACCTGCCGGACGCGCCGCCGGCGCGGGTCGACCACGAGCTCGCCGACGGCGAGGTGCTGGCGTCCGGCGCGCGGGTGCTGGCCACGCCGGGACACACCGCAGGCAGCCTCGCGCTCGTGCTCGACGACGCCGGCGTCGTCTTCACCGGGGACCTCGCCGCCGAGCACGAGGGCGGGGTGATCCTCGGGCCGTTCAACGTCGACCGCGGGCTCGCGCACCGGTCGTTCCGGCGCTTCGGCGGTGTCGACGTCGAGCTGGCCTGCTTCGGGCACGGGCGCCCGGTCGCCGGGTCGGTCCTGCGCGCGGCGGCCCTCGCGGCGGAGGTGCCGGACCCGCTCGGCTGACGACCGGTTCCCGCTGCTCACCGGGGCGCCCCACGAACGGTGTCCGGAAGGCCCACCGGTCGAGCGGACCGGGGTGCGGGCGCTTACCGTGTTCGCCGTGCTCGAGCGTCTGTTCAAGCTCACGGAACGCAAGACGACGTTGTCCCGCGAGATGCGCGGCGGCCTCGTCACGTTCGTGACGATGTCCTACATCATCGTGCTGAACCCGCTGATCCTCGGCAGCGTGGCGCCCGGTGACCCGAGCGCGAAGGCCGACGCGCTCGGGAACATCCTGCCGATCGGGCAGGTGGCGGCCGTGACGGCGCTCGTCGCCGGCGTCATGACGATCCTGTTCGGGCTCGTCGCGAACCTGCCCTTCGCGATCGCGACCGGCCTCGGCATCAACACCCTGCTCGCGGTCACGATCGCGCCACTGATGACCTGGCCCGAGGCGATGGGCCTGGTCGTGCTCGACGGCGTCGTCATCGTGGTCCTCGCCGTCACCGGCTTCCGGACCGCGGTGTTCAACGCCGTGCCGGCCGCCCTCAAGTCGGCCATCGCCGTCGGCATCGGCGCCTTCATCGCGCTGATCGGGCTGGTCGACGCGGGCTTCGTCCGGCGCCTGCCCGACGCGGCGAACACGACGGTGCCGGTCGGCCTGGGCATCAACGGCTCGATCGCCTCCTGGCCGACCTTCGTGTTCGTGGTCGGGCTGCTGATCACGGGTGTGCTGGTGGTGCGCGGCGTGCGGGCGGGCCTGCTGATCGGCGTCGTCGTCACGACGGTCATCGCGATCGTCGTCGAGGCGATCGTGCACGTCGGCTCGTCGGCGACCAACCCGAAGGGCTGGTCGCTGTCCGTCCCGACGCTGCCGGACAGCGTGGTCGGCTGGCCCGATCTCTCGCTGGTCGGGGACTTCTCCTTCGGCGCCTTCGGCCGGCTCGACGTGCTGACCGTCATCCTGCTCGTGTTCACGCTGGTGCTGGCCAACTTCTTCGACGCCATGGGCACCATGACCGGCCTCGGCCAGCAGGCCGGGCTGGCCGACAAGCAGGGGCAGCTGCCGAACATCGGCCGGGCCCTGGTGGTCGAGGGCGCCGGCGCGGTGGCCGGCGGCGTCGGCTCGTCGTCGTCGAACACGGTGTTCGTGGAGTCCGCCTCCGGCATCGCCGAGGGTGCGCGCACCGGGCTGGCCAACGTGCTCACCGGCGTGCTGTTCCTCGCGGCGATGTTCTTCACCCCGCTCTACGCGATCGTGCCGGTGGAGGCCGCGGCGCCGGCGCTCGTGATCGTCGGGGCGCTGATGTTCCGGCAGGTCGCGGGCATCGAGCTGACCGAACTGCGCACCGCGCTGCCCGCCTTTCTGACGATCGTCGTCATGCCGTTCACCTACTCGATCGCCAACGGCATCGGGGCCGGCTTCATCAGCTACGTCGTGCTGTCCGCGGCCACGGGCAAGGCGCGCCAGGTGCACCCGCTGATGTGGGTCGTCGCCGTGGCGTTCGTGGGCTACTTCGCGGTCGGCCCGTTGCGTGAACTCTTCGGGTAGTTGTAGTAAACTAACTACATCGTGAGTGCTGTCGCCGAAACCCCGGTCCCCGCAGGTTCCGATACAGGTTCCGAGAGCGCGCACTCACCGCCGGGCGGCATGTTCGCCTCGCTGCGCGTGCCCAACTACCGGCTCTTCATCTCGGGCCAGGTGGTGTCCAACGTCGGCACGTGGATGCAGCGGATCGCGCAGGACTGGCTGGTCCTCGACCTCACCCACGGCAGCGCCACGGCGCTCGGGATCGCCGCGGCCCTGCAGTTCGCGCCCACGCTCGTGCTCTCGCTGTGGGGCGGAGTGCTGGCCGACCGGGTCGACAAGCGGCTCGTGCTGGTCGGGATCCAGCTGGCGATGGGGCTGTGTGCGGTGGCGCTCGGCTCGGTCGTGCTCACCGGCGTCGTCGCGCTCTGGCAGGTCTACCTGCTGTGCCTGCTGCTCGGCTGCTTCTCCGCGCTCGACGCCCCGATGCGGCAGTCCTTCGTGTCCGAGATGGTCGGCCCGGGCCAGGTGGTCAACGCCGTCGCGCTCAACTCGCTGTGCTTCAACCTCGCCCGGATCGTCGGTCCCGCGGTGGCCGGCGTGCTGATCGTCGCGGTCGGCACGGGCTGGGTGTTCCTGATCAACGCCGTGAGCTTCGCCGCCGTGATCACGGGTCTGCTGCTGATGCGGCCGGAGAAGCTCCACCGCACCGAGCGGGTGCCGCGGGCGCCCCACCAGCTCCGCGACGGCCTCGCCTACGTCCGGGGGCGGGCCGACCTCGTCGCCGTGATGGTGCTGGTCTTCCTGGTCTCGACCTTCGGCATCAACTTCTTCATGACGCTCGCGCTGCTGGCCCGCAACGTCTTCGGCCGCGACGCCGAGGGCTACGGCCTGCTCACCACGCTGCTGGCCGTCGGGTCCGTGCTCGGTACCACTGCGGCCGCCCGGCGCACCCGCAAGCCGCGGCTGCGGCTGGTCGCGGGGGCCGGGCTGGCGTTCGGCGCGCTGCTCGTGGTCGCCGGCCTGATGCCGACCTACCTGGCGGCGGGGCTCGCGCTCGTGCCCGTCGGGTTCGCCGCGCTGATCTTCACGACGGCGGCGAACTCGTCCGTGCAGCTCTCGGTCGACCCGACCATGCGCGGCCGCGTGATGGGCCTCTACATGCTGCTCCTGCTGGGCGGCACGCCGTTGGGTGGTCCGCTGCTGGGCCTGCTGGCCGAGCACTTCGGCGGCCGTGCGCCGCTGGTCGTCGGAGGCATCGTGACCGTAGTGTCCGTGGTGGCCGTCGGGCTCGTCCTGGCCCGCCGCTCCGGGTTCCCGGGACTCGTCCGGAGCAAGGGGTTGACGACAGAAGCAAGGTAAGGCTAACCTTTATCTCGTCGCTTCGTGGTGGGAGCGGCGCGTCAGTTCGGGAAGGACCAGGCCCTCCGGCTCCGGCCGGGGGGCCTGGTTCGTTCCCGGGCCCGTCCTACCGGCGCCGGGTGAGCCCGACGCCGACGAGGCAGAGCGCGCCGCCGAGCAGGGCCAGCGCGGGCGGGGCCTCGCCGAGCAGGAGTGCCGACAGCGCGACCGTGATCGGCGGGACGAGGTAGGTGGTCACGCCGAGGCGGCCGGCGTCCATCCGTGCCAGGGCGTAGGCCCAGGTGCTGAAGGCCAGCGCGGTGGGGACGAGCCCGAGGTAGACCAGCCCGGCGGTCGCGCTCCAGGAGGCGGCGACGGCGTCCCGGGCCAGCCCGCCGGCGAAGGGCAGGCAGCCGGCGGTCCCGATCGCGCAGGCCAGGAACGTCACCTGCAGGGCGGGCAACCGGCGCAGCACGGGCTTCTGCGCCAGCACCCCGATCGCGTAGGTCACCGCGGCGACCACGCACAGGACGATGCCGAGCAGGTCCGAGCCGTCGCCGCCGGCCGTCGACGCACCGATCACCACCGCGCCGGCGAAGGCCACCCCGGCCCCGATCAACAACCAGCGCGGGAAGCCCTCGTGCAGCAGCACGCCCGCGAACAGGGCGATGAGGATCGGGCCGATGTTGACCAGCATCGCCGTCGTGCCGGCGTCGACGCGCTGCTCCGCGGCGTTGAGGGCAACGTTGTAGACGGCGAACCAGGCCACGCCGCACAGCACCAGCAGGGCCCACTCCCGGCCCGTCGGGCGGACCCACCGGCCCCGGACCAGGAGCAGCGCGCCGAGCGCGAGGGTGCCGACGGCGAGGCGGCCGAGCGCGAGCGCGCCGGGGTCGTAGGCGCGGCCGACGAAGCGGATCCCGACGAACGCGCTCGCCCAGGCCAGCACGGTCACGCAGACCGCGGCCAGGGCGCCCCAGCGAGGTCCCGGCGCGGTGGTCGTCGGTGCTGCGGCCGTGGCCGCCGGTTCGGTGGCGGGAACGTCGGGTCCGGTCGCCGGGACGTCCTGGGCGGGCTCGTGCACGGCTCGACGCTATGCCCCGTCGTGGGCGAACTCGCGCGGATTTCCGACAGGGGGTTGCGGCCGCAGCAAAGGGTAGGCTAACTTCATTCACGTCGCTTCGTGGTGGGAGCGGCGCGTCAGTTCGGGAAACGAGTGGGGGGCCGCCGGGGGCGCCGGGGGGCGCCCCCGGCCGGGGGGGCCCCGGCCGCCCACGTCCTGAGTGGGGGCCCCCCCCCCCCCCCTACCCACCATCTCCCCCGCGCGGCGTGGTGGGGCGAGGCCGCCCAGCGCTCCCCCCCGCCGGCCCCCCCCGGCCCCCCCCCCCCCCCCCCCCCCGCGTCCGGGGGGCCCGCGGCGTCACAGGTCGTACTGGCGGACCCAGTCGACCTCCATCCGGGACTCGCGGACGTCGCCGCCGTGCGGGAACCAGTCCAGCTGGATCGTCAGGTGCATCGGCCCCGGCGGCAGCGGGCCGGTGTCCTCGGTGCGCCACCACTCCTCGCCGTCGACGAAGGCCGCGATGTGGTCCGGCGTCCACTCCACAGCCCAGTTGTGCCACTGCGTGGCGTCGATCTCCACGCTGCCGTGCAGCTGGGAGTTGTCCGAGCCGTAGTGCAGGAACATGTCGGTGCTCTGCCGGTCCGGGTCGGACATCTCCATGAAGTCCACCTCGCCGCCCGACGGCCAGTCCTCGGCGTCGGGCCACAGGAGGAGCAGGGCGTGGTAGCTGGGGTCGCTCTCCGGCGCCCGGACGCGGCCCTCCCAGCGGCCGTACTTCTGGCCGGGGTTCCAGGCCATGCCACCGGTGGTGCCGTCGGGTGAGCCGGTGACCACGAGGACGCCGCCCTGGGTCGAGAAGGCCTCCGGGGAGCGGCGGCCGTTGCCGCCGTGGCCCTCGCCGTCGTAGAGGCCCCAGCCGTCGAGGCCGGCGGTGAAGTCGTCCTCGCGGTTCGGGGTGCCCCAGCCGAGGCTCGCGGCGGCGGTGCGACCCTCGCCGGTGCGGCTCTCGACGGGGCGTCGGCCGGGCTCGGCTGTCCTTCCGGTTCCGCGGGTGAGGGCGCCCGGCCGGTCGCGGGGCTCCGGCTCGGTCCGCAGGGAAGTGGCCGGGCGGCGCGGCGGGGCCGGGATGCGCCGGACCCGCTCGCCCCCGCTGTCCGCGCGTTCGGCGGCCGTCCGGACCACCGGGACGTCGGCCGGTGAGGCGGTCGCGCCCGGCCCGACGAAGCCGAGCAGCGCGGCCACCCCGGTGGCGAGCAGGCGGGCGAGGTGGGCGGTCAGGTCGGTGGGTGGCACGGCGTCACTCGTCCTCGGGGTTCACGGGGCGCTCACTGGGCGAAGCTGACGTGGACGTGGTCGAAGTGGCCGCCGGTGACGTCGCTCGTGTCGTAGACGCTGCTGGTGTACGGCAGGCCCCAGCCGCCGTCGTCGGTGACCGAGGGGTCCCAGTAGCGGCCCTGCCAGATCAGGTACGCGACGGCGAGCGGTCCGGCGTGCTCGCGCAGGTAGTTCGCGACCGCCCAGCCCGCGGCGAGGGCGTCGGCGTCGGGGAAGGCACCGGCCGTGCCGGGGAAGAAGTCGCAGGCCCGGCCCTGCGGATGGTCGCTGCGCGGGTTCCAGGCGTGGGCGTCCCAGCAGCCGGCCGAGCGGATCACGGGGCCGCCGCCGAGCGGGCCGAACGCCGCGGCCACCGCCGCGACGCCGTGCCGGGTCGCGCCCGTGACGCAGCCGTCGCCGCCGGTCGGGTCGGGTGGCGTGCAGGCGGTCCGGCCGCCGGTCCACGCGCCGGGCCGGGCGGTCGGTACGGCCCGCTCGCGGGCGCCCGACACGGCCTTGCGCAGGGCGTCCGGGCAGGCGGCCGCGCAGCTCCCGGCCGGTGCGGGGTGCCGGAGCAGCGTCGCGACGCCGGTGCGCAGGGCCGAGCAGGTGCGCCGCAGCTCGGTGACGGGGGCGGGCTCGTCCGCGGACCGGGCCGCCACCCGCCGGACGAGACCGGCACGGCTGGGTGCGAGCTCGGGGCACTGTTCGGCGGTCATGCGCTCGAGGAGCGGCGCGCGGGTGGGGGCGGGGATCAGGCGGACCTCGCCCGGCTCGGCGGGCTCGGCCGCAGCGGCATCCGGTGTGCCCGGCGCCGCGAGGGTTGCGGCGAGCGCGGCGGTGAGCAGGAGGCGGAGCACGGGGTCACGCCCGCCCGCCGACGTCGAGCGGGTCGCCGACGTCGAGGATCCGGATCCCGCGGACCGGGCGGAGGTCGGGGTGGGTGGGGGCCGGTCGGGGTGCGGGTGCCGGAGGGGCGGTCGTGGTCGGCGACGGGGTCGTCGGATCGTGCGGGGTGGGATCGAGGACGTTGGTCGGGGCGGGTGGGGTGGTGCTCGGGATGTCGATGAGGGCGCGAGGCGCGTTCACAGCTGCGACCGGCTCCCGCTGAGGGCGAGGGACGGCGACCGAGGTGAGGGGGCCGTCGGCGCCGACCGGGACGAAGGCGCGGTACGAGGTGGAGCCGGCCTCCGCCGTGTGCCGCGGCTCCGGCGGCTGCGCCGTCGTAACGGGCGTCGGCTGGTGCCGGAGGGCGGTCGTCGTCGGCGCTGCTGTGGTAGGCGGTGTTGGGAGCAGCGTCGGTTCCCGGCGGAGGGTGGCGGCGACCGGCGGGGTAGCGGGCGGGCGGGGCGTGGGGGCGGGGCGGCCCAGGCGGCCCGAGTCCGCGACGGCGCGCGCCAGCCGCGTGACGGCGTCGAGGTAGGGCCGCAGCGTCCGCGGGAGCCGCTCTCGCGGCGTTCCGAGCAGGCCCGCGGCCTCGCGGTACGGGTCGACGATCCCGCGCCAGCGCCCCACGTGCGGCACCAGCACCACCGCCGCCCAGCCGGGGCCGAGCTCGTCGAGCCGCTCGGGGTGCCGCCGTTCGGCGCCGTCGACGGTCACGGCGAGCACCGGCGGCACCGCCGTCGGGTCGAAGAGGTCGGCGATCCGCACCGCGCGGTCCAGCGACTCGGCGCTGCTGCGGCAGACCACGATGTCGGCCTCGATGCCCGCGCCGGTCCCGCCGTCATGACCGTGCAGGGCGAGGGCGAGCGTGGTGACGCCGACGCCGCCGGAGACGCCGGCGACGGACGGTGGGCGGAAGCCGGTCATCGGATCTCCAGGGGAGCGTCGTCGTCGAGGTCGGTGTCGAGGTCGGTGTCGAGGTCGGCGGGGTCGTCGGGGACGGTCACGGGCCGGTCGGCGAGGTCGTCGAGCTCCTCCTCGGCGTCGACGACGAGCCGGTCGCCCTCCACCCGCACGGCCACCCCGATCCGCACCCACCGGCCGGGCAGGCCGCGCCAGCCGCGCGCGGCGGGAGCGGGTGCGGCGGCGGGGACGGCGGGCCCGTCGTCGAGGTCGTCCGCGGGCCCCGGACGCCCGCCCGGGACCCGGCGGTAGGGGGTGACGCGGACCCGGACGTCGACGAGCACCCGGCCCTCACCGTCGGGCCGGACGAGCCCGGGCAGGGCGAAGTCGGCGCGCTGTCGGCCGTGCCCGGACCAGCCGAGGTGCACCGGCCTCCGGTCGGCCAGGTAGTCACCGAGCACGCGGGCGCGGCGGTCGGGGTCCTCCTCGTCCCAGGAGAGGTAGTCGGCGGCGAAGGCGGCGGCGAGCGCCGCAGCCTCCGCCGGGTGGGGAACGGGATCGGTCGGCTGGCTGTCGGGGGATCCGAGCGCGGAGTCGACGGGACGGGGAAGCGGGTCCGGCGGCGTAACCGAGCCGGCGGTCCCGGCGGGATCGGCCGACTGTCGGTTCGGCTCGTCGCGGAACCGGTCGGGCGGCGGCCGGTCGACGTGCGCGACGGACCACGCCGCAGCGACGGCGGCGGAGCCGGAGTCGGGCCAGCCGCGGTGCCCGTCGGCCGCAGGGGCGGCCGTGATCGGCGCGAAGCCGTGCGGGTCGGTCGGGGGATCGTCGGGCTCCCGGCCCCGTGGCGGACCGAGGAGGTCCTCGGCGCGCCGGGAGAGCCGGGCGTGGCTCGTCGCGCTCCCGGGGACGATCTCCCGCGGCACCCCGGCCGGGCGGCCGAACATCCGGAAGGCGGCCACGTCACCGCCTCCCGGGCATGCGGAACTGGGACATCGCTCCCTCTCGTGGGCAGGCGCTCCCGCCCGCGGAGGGCCGCGGGTGCAGCGAGCGGAGGACCGGTGGTGCCCGGATCGCGGGCGACGGCCGGTGGGACGAGAGGGACCCTAGGAACGAGGAGCGCCGCGGCGAGGCGGAACGGAGCAGGAGTTCACGATCGGGAACGGCCACCCCCCGCTAGGTCAACCGGATCTCCCGACTCGCGGTGCCGGAACTCCCGACTCGCAGTGCCGGATCTCCCGACTCGCGGTGCCGGATCTCCCGACTCGCGGCTCACAGCGCGAGTCGGGCTGTGCAGCACCGCGAGTCGCGAGATCCGGGACCTCGAGTCGCAACCCTTGACACCCGCGAGCCGGAGTGTCGCCTCCTGCGAGTCGGGGTTCGCGGGGTCGGCGCGTCAGGCGGGGAGGGGCCAGGTGTGGACGGGCTCGTTGGCCTCCGAGGCCTCGAGGTACCGCTCCAGCATCCCGGTCAGCGCGCCCTGCCGGCTGCTGCCGCGGGCCTCGAGGGCGGCGACCGTGTCGAGCTGCCAGGTGGCGCCCGTCCGGCCCGTCACGCACCGCCGCTCGATGACCGTCAGGTACCGGTCGCGGACCGCCGCGCTGACGCCCCACCGGGCCAGGCCCTCGTGGGCGAGGGGGAGGAGCTTGCGGAGGGCGAGCTCGTCGGGCTTGATCCACCCGGTCCCCGGCCAGTAGAGCGGCGCCTCCATGCCGTGCCGCGCGGCCGTGGTGAAGTTCTCCTCGGCCGCCTCGAACGACATCGACTGCCACAGCGGCTGGTCGGACTCCACGAGCACGCGCAGCAGCCCGTAGAAGAACAGCGCGTTGGCCACCATGTCGACGGCGGTCGGTCCGGCCGGCAGCACCCGGTTCTCCAGCCGGATGTGCGGCTGGCCGTCGGCGACGTCGTAGACCGGCCGGTTCCACCGCCAGATCGTGCCGTTGTGGAGCTTGAGCTCGTCGAGGTCCGGCACGCCGCCGTTGCGCAGCGTGGTCATCGGGTCGGAGTCGCCCGGGAACGGGACGATGCCCGGGAAGTAGCGCGCGTTCTCCGCGAACAGGTCGAGCACCGACGAGATCCAGCGCTCGCCGAACCACACCCGAGGCCGGACGCCCTGGTTGCGCAGCTCGACCGTCCGGACGTCGCAGGCCTGTGTGAACAGCGGGATCCGGGTCTCGGCCCACAGCCGCGAGCCCAGCAGGAACGGCGAGTTCGCCCCCAGCCCGAGCTGGACGCCCGCGAGGCACTGCGCCGCGTTCCAGTACGCCGGGAACGAGCTCGGCGACACCTGCAGGTGCAGCTGCATCGACGTGCAGGCGGCCTCCGGGACGATCGTCTCGAAGTCCTCGGTGAACCGTTCCGGCGCGACCGCGTGCAGCCCGCCCGGGTCGCCGCCCGAGATGTCGACGTGGATCGGCTCGCCCCGCGCCGCCAGCATCTGGTCGTTGAGGACGGCGTAGCGATCGTCGGCCGAGATCGACTCGGCGCCGAGGTGGTGGCGCTCCAGCGTCGGCAGGATCCCGATCATCGCCAGCTGGGACTTGCAGTCCCGCGCCTTGGCCCGGGCGACGGCCAGCTCGTCGAGCAGCTCGTGCTCGAGGTGCCGCCACTGGTCACCGGGCAGCGGGCGGGGCGGGAGGTTCAGCTCGATGTTCCAGCGGCCCAGCTCCGTCTGGAACTCGGTGCCGCCGATGGCCTCGAGGACGTCCTTGCCGGTCATGGACGGGCTCAGTGAGCCGTCGACCAGGTTCAGCTCGACCTCGATACCGGTCATCGGGTCGTCCTCGGCGAACGGGTGCTCCCGCAGCATCGTCGTCAACGCCTCGAGGCAACGCTGCACCTTGGCTCGATACCGCTGGCGTTCCCGCCGACTGAACCGGGTCCGGTCGACGTCCTGGCCCATGCTCTCCCGATGCCTCCTAGCTGCCGGTCCGCCCGCGGCGGCTCTCCACCGTGACACATCACCGGAAGCGGCGGTACCGGCTGACCGGGCGACCCCGTGCGACGAACGGCAGGCCACCTGGGACGATCGGTCGCCGTGGCCATCATCACCGCGATCGGCGACCCCACCGACCCCCGGCTCGACGACTACCGCGACCTGACCACCGCCGACCGCCGCCCCGACCGCCCCGGCGGCCGCGGGCTCGTGATCGCCGAGGGCGTGGTCGTCGTCCGACGTCTGATCGAGTCCCCCTATCCCGTCCGCTCCCTGCTGGGGGTACCCCGTCGGATCGAGGAGCTCACCGCCGATCTCGCACACCTCGACGTCCCCGCCTACGCCACGGACGCCGACACCATGGCCACCACCGTCGGCTTCCACCTGAACCGCGGGGTGCTCGCCGTCGCGGACCGCGCCGCGCCCGTCGACGCCCGCGAGCTGGCCCGGACCGCCCGCGTCCTGGCCGTGTGCGAGGGCGTCAACGACCACGAGAACCTCGGCTCGCTGTTCCGCAACGCCGCGGCCCTCGGCGTCGACGGGATCCTGCTCGGCCCGCGCTGCGCCGACCCGCTGTACCGGCGGTCGGTGCGGGTGTCGATGGGCCACGTGCTGCGGGTGCCGTTCGCGCCCCTGCCCGGCCCGTGGCCGGAGTCCCTGGACCTGCTGCGCGAGGCCGGCATGCGGGTCGCGGCGCTGACGCCGGCGCCCGACTCGCTCCCCATCTCGGCGGCCGGCCTGGCGGGGGAGCGGGTGGCGTTGCTGCTGGGCGCCGAGGGGCCCGGCCTGACGCCGGAGGCCCTGTCCGCGGCCGACGTCCGGGTGCGGATCCCGATGGCGACGGGCGTCGACTCTCTCAATGTCGCAACGGCTGCCGCGGTGGCCTTCCATGCGGTGGGGGCGTCCGTAGGCTGAGAAGTGTGCACCTCGCTGCGGGGGGTCAGGTGGTGCTCGGTGAGAAGCGGCCGGGCGATGCCGTGCTGCCTCCGGACCTCACCGCGGACCTCCGCCAATGGGGCGCGGTCGCGGCGAGCATCCGCGGGATCGAGGTGCGGCCCGAGCAGCAGGACATCGTCAGCCGGCGCGGTCGGCAGCTCGCCGGAAGGGTGTCCGACGTCCTGGGCCGGCCGGTCGAGTACGTCGACCCGCTGACCGGGGGCGTCGACCTGGTGCGCGGCCGCACCACCGAACCGATCCCCCTGGTGCCGCCGCATCCCGAGGAACCGACGCCGTGGGCGACCGGCCTCGTGGTCGCGACGTTCTTCGCGGTGCTCGCGGCGATCGGCGACATCACGCTCAGCCGGGCCTTCGGCGAGGCGTTCGGACTGCTGTGGATCCCGGCGAACGTGCTGGTCGTCGGCGGTCTCGCACCCTCACTCTGGCTGATCCGGCGCCTGCCCTTCTGGCGCTGGATGGGGCTCGGCACCGCGGTGGGGCTCGCGGTGGCGTGGGTGGTGCTGCTGCTCGGCCAGTTCCTCTGACCAGCGCGGTCGGCGGGTCGGGCCGTGGTCGGTGGGCGTGCGGCTCGTGGTTCGGTGGTCTCGCGGTGCGGCGCCGGCCGCGGGTGTGCGGGGGCAGACCCGGTGGGTGTGCCGGTGGCGGCGCGGCCTCAGCGGCCGCGGACCCCCAGCAGCACCTCGTCCCACGACGGCATGACCGGCTTGCCCTTCTTGGTGCGCTTGGCAGGCGCGGGCTGGTCGCCCTCGGCCCGGCCGGCGGGTCGCGCGTCGCCGGCCGCAGCGCTCTCGGGCTCGGTGGGAGCCGCGTCGGAGGCCTTGTCCGCCGCCGGATCGGTCGCGTCCGCGGACGCGGCGGCGGGCTCGGCAGGCGTCGCCTTCGCTGCGGCTCCGTTCCGGGCCCGCTCCGCCCGCGCAGGCGCGTCCTCGCTCGCGGCCTTCCCCGCTGCCTCCCCCGGGCCCCTCGAACCGGCGTGCTTCGACCCGGCGCCCTCAGCCGCATCCTCGGACCCGCCGTCCTCGGACCCGGCGTCCGTGGACCCGGTGATCTTCTCCGCGGCGTCCTTCTTCGGAGCCGACCCCGCCCCTGCCGTCGCGGCCCCCGCCGTCGCGGCCCGGTCGACCGGAGCCTCGGTGCCCTCGGCCTTCTCGGCCTCCGACCCCACGGCCTCGACGACCGCGGGCGCCTGGTCCGGCCCGGCCTCGACCGGATCCGACCCGCCGTCGACCGAACCCGAACCCGAACCCGAACCCGAGGCCGAAGCCGGGGCCGAAGCCGGGGCCGAAGCCGGGGCCGAAGCCGGGGCCGAGGACGAGGTCGGAGGAACCGAGGCGGGACCCGAGCCCGTAGCCTCCCGACCCCCGACCTCCCGACCACCCGCCCGTTCGGCACCGTCCCGGCCCGCCGAGGAGTCGATCCCCGGCCGCCCGACGTCGGACGCCCGCGTGTCCGTGGTCAGCGTGTCCGTGCTGCGCGCCGCGGGATGCGTCGGCGGACCGGCCGGCTCCGAGCGCACCTCGGTCCGCGTGGCGCCGCGCACCGGCTCCCGGCGGCCCGGCAGGGACCCGCGCCGCTGTTCCGGCGCGATCCGGCGGGCGTCCCCGTTGACCGCGGCGGGCACGACCTCGTCGGCCACCACCTCCGCGGCGGCGTCGTCCGGCCGCGCCATGTCGATCACCGGGCCGATGGGGCGCAGCGGCTGCTGCGGGCGGCCCTCGACGAGGTCGCGGGCGTGCTCGTCGAGCGCGGTCACCGTGCCGCCGTGGGCGCCCGGCTGGAACACCCAGTGCGCCCGGATGTCGGAGCGGCCGGACCGCCAGCCGAGGGCGACGACCCACTTGCCGTCCTCGCCCTTCCAGCTGTCCCAGTCGGAGCCGAGCGGATCGAGCCCGCGCAGCCCGAAGGTGTGCGCGACGGTCTCGGCGAGGGTCCGGACGTCCGGCCCGTCGTCCCGGACGGGGTGCGCGGCCTGCGCGAGCTCCGCCGTCCGGGTGCGTTCGAGGAGGACCGGATAGGCGAAGCGCTCGATCTTCTGGACGGGCACCCCGGCGGCCGAGGCGACCTGTTCCACGGACGCCCCGGCCCGGATCCGGGCTTGGATCTCGCGTGGTCGCAACTGGCTCTCCAACTCGATAGCGATCTGTCCGAGCCGGGTCAGGTCCCCCCTCGCGGCGGCTCGGAGCTGCTCGTCGGCGGGGACGGTGAACCGTTCGCGGCGCGCCGAGTCCTCGAGGACCACCGAACCGTCCTCGGTGATCCCGACGACCCGCAACGACCGCATATCCGCCGGCCTCCTCGTTCGCTCTGACCCCGTCCGGGTGACGGTAGTTGCCGAATCGTGTCCGACGAGTGAGGCGCGCCGGTGGGTCCTTCCAGCCCTCGACGTGGCCTTCTGGTCCGCACCGGCGACCGCTCCCGCCGGTGGACACTCCGTACCGTCGCACGTCGTGCCAAGATCGGTAAAGCTGAGGCGCATGTTACTGCTGTGACTACGTTCCGTCACTCCCACCCATGCGAAACGGCCGGGTCGCGCGAGGCGACCCGGCCGTTCGGGGAGGGAGCGGCTACACCGGAAGCGCTCAGCCCAGGCGCTCGACGACCCAGTCGATGCAGGCGGTCAGCGCGGCGACGTCGGCGGGCTCGACCGCCGGGAACATGCCGATCCGCAGCTGGTTGCGGCCGAGCTTCCGGTACGGCTCGGTGTCGACGATCCCGTTGGCGCGCAAGACCTTCGCGACGGCCGCGGCGTCGACCGAGTCGGCGAAGTCGACCGTGCCGACGACCTGGGACCGGTGCGCCGGGTCGTTCACGAACGGCGTGGTGTACTCGGACTTCTCGGCCCAGGAGTAGAGCCGGGTCGAGGAGTCCTTGGTGCGCGCCACGCACGCGTCGAGCCCGCCGAGGCCGAGCATCCAGTCGATCTGGTCGGCGAGCATGATCAGCGTCGCGACGGCCGGGGTGTTGTAGGTCTGGTCCTTGACCGAGTTGTCGACGGCGGTGGCCAGCGACAGGAACGGCGGGATCCAGCGGTCGCCGGCGGCGAGCTCGGCGACGCGGCCGAGGGCGGCGGGCGAGAGCAGCGCGATCCAGAGCCCGCCGTCGGACGCGAAGCCCTTCTGCGGGGCGAAGTAGTAGGCGTCCGCCTGGGTGATGTCGACGGGCAGGCCGCCCGCGCCCGAGGTCGCGTCGATCACCACGAGCTGGCCGTCGATCGAGGACTCCGGCCGCACGACCGGCACCGCGACGCCGGTGGAGGTCTCGTTGTGGGCCCAGGCCAGGACGTCGCACGACGCGTCGGCGGTCGGCTCGGGCGCGCTGCCCGGCTCGGCGGACACGATCACCGGGTCGGCGAGGAACGGCGCGCCCTTGGTGGTGTCGGCGAACTTCGACGAGAACTCGCCGTAGGTCAGGTGCAGCGACCGCTCCCGGACCAGGCCGAACGCGGCGGCGTCCCAGAAGGCGGTGGAGCCGCCGTCGCCGAGCACGACCTCGTAGCCCTCGGGCAGCGAGAACAGCTCGCGCAGGCCGGCGCGCACGCGCCCGACCAGGGACTTCACCGGCTTCTGCCGGTGCGAGGTACCCATCACGTCCGCGGCGTCCGCGAGCGCCCGGAGCTGCTCGGGGCGGACCTTGGACGGTCCGCAGCCGAACCGCCCGTCGCCCGGGAGGAGGTCGGCGGGGATCTGCAGGTCGGTGCTGGTCGACGCGGTCACGTACCCCAGTGTCGCAAGCCACGGAAGGGGGTGGGGTGGCGGGCCCGCCCCGGCACGGAGGGTGGCCGGGCGGTTCCGGCCAGGCGGGTGAGGCCGCGTCACCGGAGCGGCGCAGTGCGGCGGCCGTCCGAGCGAACCACCCCACATTTCCGCTTGAGAGTGCAACGTCCCCTCCTGATCGATCGAGATACCGGTCTGGACACGGGACGGAGGACCGAGATGGAGATCGACTGCGCGCTCGCAGCCGGGGTGGCGACGCCCGAGCACGTCGCGCTGGCCGAGGAGCTCGGCTACGCCCGCGCGTGGTGCCACGAGGCGCCGCGCAGCTACCCCGACGCGGGGATGGCGCTTGCCGTCGCCGCCGAGCGGACCTCGCGGATCCGCATCGGCCTGGCGGTCGGCGGGCACTGGCGGCGCGCAGCGGCCGACGCCGGCGCTCTCGCCGACCTGGCCGCACGTGCCCGGGGCCGGGCCGAGCTGGTCGTCGGGCTGCCCGGCGGCACCGGCCGGGACCCGGAGGCGCACGCCACCGCGGTCCGTGAGGTGCTGCGGCGCGAGCACGGCGTCGACGGCGTCCCGGCGTGGGTGGGGCGGCCGGGTGCGACCGAGTACCTGCCGCTGGCGTTCGGCGTGCGCTCGCCGCGCGGGGCCGCCCTGCGCACGGTCGTCGAGGTGACGCCGGGTGCCGACCTGCACCGCGTCGTCGCGCGGCTGCGACCGGCCGGGCTGCTGCTGCGGCCCACGGGCGCCGACGTCGGCCGCGAGCTCGCCGGTTTCGCCGAGGCCGTGCACGCGCTCGAGCTGGCCGGGGTCGCCTGACCTCCGCTCAGGCCCCGGCCGGTGCCCGGTAGATCCGCCGGTAGGCCAGCGGCGACATCCCGATCACGGTGTGCAGGTGCTGGCGCAGCGACACCGTGGTGCCGAACCCGCAGCGCTCGGCGACCCGCTCGACCGGCAGGTCCGTGGTCTCCAGGAGCCGGCGCGCCCGGTGCACCCGCTGCGTCGTGAGCCACCGGCCGGGGCTCTCCCCGGTCTCGGCGCGGAACCGGCGGGTGAAGGTCCGCACGCTCATCGCGGCCCGCTCGGCGAGCTCGTCGAGCCCGATGGGGGCGTCGAGGTGGTCGAGCGCCCAGGCCCGCACGGCGGCGGTGCCCGCGCCGGACACCTCGGGCACGGGCGCCTCGACGAACTGCGACTGCCCGCCCTCCCGCCACGGGGCGACGACGGCCCGGCGCGCCACGGTCGCGGCCACCTCGGTCCCGTGGTCGCGCCGGACGACGTGCAGGCACAGGTCGATCCCGGCGGCGTTGCCCGCAGAGGTGAGGACGTCGCCGTCGTCGACGAACAGGACGTCCGGGTCCAGCGCGACCTGCGGGTAGAGCCGGCGGAAGCGCGTCGTCCAACGCCAGTGGGTGGTCGCGGGGCGGCCGTCGAGCAGGCCCGCGGCGGCGAGCACGAAGGCGCCGGTGCAGATCGACATCACCCGGTCCGCGCCGCGCAGCACCCGCGCGACCTGCGGGTCGACCGTGCCGTCGGTGGTCCAGGTCCCCTCGAGGTGCCCGGGGACGACGAACGTGTCGGCCTCGTCGAGGATCTCCGGTCCGTGCTCGGGCAGCACGGAGTAGCCCGCCGAGGTCCGGACTGGCCCGCCGTCGAGCGTGGTGACCCGGACGTCGTAGAGCGGCCGGTCGTCCGGCCCGACGGCGCCGCCGAGGAGCTTGTGCGGCAGCCCGAGCTCGAACGCGATGACGGTCGGCATGGCCAGGACCACGACGCGGTGCATGGCCGGATTCTTTCACAGAGTGGCCGTCCGGCCACTTCCGTCCGCGCCGCGGATCGGCGACGCTGCATCGCGTGAGCGAACTCAGCACTCCCGTCCGCCGCCGGCGCGTGCACCCGGCGTGGTGGGCGGCCGCGGCGACCTTCCTGGCGATCATCGGCGCGGCCGGCTTCCGGTCGACGCCCGGTGTGATGGTCGAGCCGCTGCACGCCGAGTTCGGCTGGTCCATCGGGGAGATCTCGGTGGCGCTGTCGGTGAACCTGGCGCTCTTCGGCCTCACCGCGCCCTTCGCGGCGGCGCTGATGGAGCGCTTCGGGGTGCGGCAGGTGGTGGCGGTCGCGCTGGCGATGGTGGCCGTGGGCGCGGGCCTCACCGTGTTCATGACGGCCTCGTGGCAGCTCGTGCTGCTGTGGGGCGTGATCGTCGGCCTGGGGACGGGCTCGATGGCGATGGCCCTGGTGGCGACGGTCGTCGGACGCTGGTTCGTGGCCCGCCGCGGCCTGGTCACGGGGATCCTCACCGCGGCCAACGCCACCGGCCAGCTGATCTTCCTGCCGGTGATCGCGCACGTCGTGGAGAGCTCCGGCTGGCGCACCGCGTCGATCACGGTGGCGGCCGCGGCGCTGGTCGTGGTGCCGGTCGTGCTGCTGCTCCTGCGCAACCGCCCGTCCGACGTCGGCGAGCTGCCCTACGGCGGCACCGAGGCCGACGTCGTCGAGCCGATCCGGTCCGGGGCGGCCCGGCTGGCCGTCGGGACGTTGGTCCGGGTGGCGCGGGTGCGCACCTTCTGGCTGCTCGTGGCCGGGTTCTTCGTCTGCGGCGCCACCACGAACGGCCTGATCCAGACGCACTTCGTGCCCGCCGCGCACGACCACGGCATGCCGGCGACGACGGCCGCGAGCCTGCTCGCGCTGGTCGGCATCTTCGACGTGGCCGGGACGGTGCTCTCCGGCTGGCTCACCGACCGCTTCGACCCGCGGATCCTGCTGGGCGCCTACTACGTGCTGCGCGGGGTGTCGCTGGCGCTGCTCGTGCCCCTGTTCGGCGCCGACCTCGACGCCAGCATCTTCGCGTTCGTGATCTTCTACGGCCTGGACTGGGTCGCGACGGTGCCGCCCACGATGGCGTTGTGCCGCGAGTGGTTCGGCTCGACGGCGCCGATCGTGTTCGGCTGGGTCTTCGCGAGCCACCAGCTCGGTGCCGCGGCCGCGGCGCTGGCCGCCGGGCTCGTCCGGGACGCCCTCGGCAGCTACGACGCCGCCTGGTACGGCGGCGCGATCCTCTGCGTGCTGGCCGCGATCGCGTCCCTGGCGATCCGCCGCATCCGCACCCCGGCGCCCGTCCCGACCTGCCTGTGAGTGGCGGTTGTCGGTATAGCGACTATAGCCACCCACGAGGGCAGGGGTCGAGCAGGTGGAAGCCCGCGCCGTCCGGGGGGGGGCGCGGGCCCGGGCCGGG